>JAWONR010000023.1:0-8524 GCA_033865115.1 Candidatus Persebacter sydneyensis
TAACAGGCGGAAAATCACACACTTACAGGCGGCAAATTCCCCCACAGGCGGAAAATCCTCTATTTTTTGTGCGGTGTGATACAATGGGCGGGAGTAGAAAAGCGCTTCGGCGCGGGAGGAATTTATGAAAGTTGCGGATATTCTGAAAACCAAACGGCGCGCGGGCAATATTTTGTCCGTGAAGGAAAGCGATGAGGCATCCGTCGCCATAGGCATCATGGTGGAAAACGACACCGGTTCGGTGGTGGTGTACGGCAGTGACGGAACGTTTATGGGCATGCTGACTTTTCGCGAAGTGCTGATTGTGATGCACCGCGACGGTTACGAAGCGGGCGCGCATTTGCGTTGCGGCGACATTTTGGACACAGAACACATGTCCTGTGCGACGCCCGAGGACACGATTGACAACATTCGCGCCATGATGACCAGCAATCACATTCGTTATTTGCCGGTGGTGCAAAACGGGGAGTTGACGGATGTCATTTCTTTTTATGATGTGGCGCGCACCATCGCCAAAGCCGCCAATTATGAAAACCGACTGTTGAAGGAATATATCCGCAATTGGCCGGAGCAGTCGGAAGAAACCGAAGACGCGGACGGGAAATGAATTTATCACGCGCTCAGCGCGTGGCGCGGGTTGAGGCGGCATTATCCGCCGCCGGTATTGACGGAGAAGTTGTCCGTTTACAGGAAAACACCGCGACAGCCTCCGCCGCCGCCGCCGCATTGGGATGTTCCACGGGCGAAATCGCAAAATCACTGATGTTTCGCCGCGCCGGAGGCGAAGATGCCGTGGTGGCGGTTTTGTCGGGAACGGCGCGGGTTTGTGCGACAAAACTCTCACAATTTTGCGGCGGTGAAATGATGAAGGCGGACGCGCGTTTTGTCAAAGAACGGACGGGTTTTGAAATCGGCGGTGTCCCGCCCATCGCGCATTCTCCCGATATTCGGGTAATTATGGACACCGGACTCCAACAATATGAAAAGGTGTGGGCGGCGGCGGGGTCGGCACATGCGGTTTTTGCGGTGACGCCGGCGCAACTGGCGACAGTGGCGGCGGTCGCCGATATTGCCGAATAACCGCCGCCTGCGGCGGGCATGCGCTATAATTGCCGTCATGCTTGAGAAAATTATCCTGGCAAAACCGCGCGGCTTTTGCGCCGGTGTTGAACGCGCAATTGACATTGTCGAACGGGTTTTGGCTCGACACGGCGCGCCCGTGTATGTCAAACACGAAATTGTCCATAACCGCCATGTGGTTGATGATTTTCGGCGGCGCGGCGCGGTGTTTATTGAATCTCCGGATGAAGCACCGGAAGGCGCGGTGTTGATATATTCGGCACACGGCGTTTCGCAACAGGTTCGGCGTCTTGCCACCATAAGACGACAACAAATTTATGACGCGACTTGTCCGCTGGTGACAAAAGTGCACAGTGAGATTGTCCGTCTTCGCGCGGCGGGTTATGCGGTTGTGATGATAGGACACCGCGGACATCCGGAAGTGGAAGGCGCGCTGGGACAGTGTGAAGACGGCATGTATTTGGTGGAAAGCGAAGACGATGTGCGCGCGTTGCCGTCTTTGCCGCAGGCGGCATTTGTGACGCAGACAACATTGTCGGTGGATGACACGGCAAAGATTGCCGAGCTTTTAAAGCAAAAGTTTCCGCATATTCGCGCGCCGCGGCGTGATGATATTTGTTATGCGACTCAAAACCGGCAAAACGCGGTCAAGCGCATGGCAAAACAGTGCGATATTATTTTGGTTGTCGGTTCGGCGGCGAGTTCCAATTCCAACCGTTTGTGCGAAGTGGCGGTGCAAGCGGGCGGACGGGCTCATCGAATTGATTCGGCGGATGACATTACGCCGGAATGGCTGGCAAACGCGCGCACGGCGGGGGTTACCGCCGGCGCATCGGCGCCGGAACCACTGGTGCAAGGCGTGGTGGCGCGATTGCAACAACGGTTTCCCGGCTGTGTGCTGGAAGAAATGGACGGCGAAGACGAAAAAGTCGTGTTTGTCGTTCCCAAATCGTTGTCGCGCGCCACAGGAGTGTCGCCGTCTTGAGTCAAGCACCGGATTGCATTGTTGTCGGCGGCGGCATTGTCGGAATGGCAACGGCGTTGGAGTTTTGGCGAAACGGCGCGTCGGTTTCGGTCATTGACGCCGGCTATGCGCCGACATCATCAGCGGGCGCCGGTGTTTTGTCGGCACTGCCGCCGTGGAAGTGTTCCAAAGAAGTCGTGTCGCTGATTGAAGAAAGTGGCAGGCGATTGAGTGCGATAATTCATGACATTGAATCCAACAGTGAAATAAAATGTGAATGGCAGCGCCCGGGAATGTTCGTATTGGATGAACGATTTTCTGCGGGAATGGGAACGATGACACCGGCGCGGTGGTTGGTGCCGTTGGTCGCAAACGCGGACAAACGCCAGGGCGTGTGGCTGCCGGATGTCGGCAAAATTCGCGCGGGACGGTTGTGTGCGGGCATGTCCGCATGGCTTAAAACAATCGGCGTACAGTTTGTACATTCGCATGCGCAGTTGGAATATGAAGGCGGAAAAGTAAAAGGCGTTCGTTTGGAGGACGGCAGTCAATTGTCGGCGGGGAGTTATGTGATTTGCGCGGGCGCCTACGGCGGCGCGTTGTGTCCGCCGCCGTGTCCGCCGATTACGCCGATGCGGGGACAATTATTGTTGTATCATTCTCCGAAACCTCTGTTGTGCGTGGTGTTGTCACCCGCCGAAGGAATATATATGGCGCCTTGTGCAAACGGCGATATTCTTGTCGGCGCTTCCCATGAAGACGCGGGTTTTGACAACCGTCCGTCCGCCGCCGTGCTTGCGGATTTACATCGTAAGGCGGTGGCGTTGTTTCCGCCTCTGGCAACGGCGCATGTGTTGGATTCATGGTCGGGATTGCGTCCGTGTCTGCCCGATGACATCCCGGTCATTGGCGCGCATCCGGCATGCGACAACTTATATCTTAACGGCGGTCATGGACGGTATGGCATGTCCATGGCACTCGCCGCCGCCCGTCGTTTGTTTAAAGTGGTTAACACGCCGGAGGCGACGAATCCTTTTGCATTTCGCGATGAGTGGCTTGTGGCATGAGACGATTGTGGCGGGCGGCAATTTTTTCATGGCGGGGAGTTGTCATCGCGTGGCGTGATGAAGCTGCGTTTCGACTGGAAATAATATTGGTGACAGTGTTGGTCGCGGTGGCATGCGTTTTGCCGGTCAGCGGCGGTGCTCGCGCGTTGTTGATATTTTCCGTATTGTTAATACCGGTGGTGGAATTGTTGAATACGGCGGTGGAAGCGGTGGTGGATTTGGCGACGGATGAACAAAAACCATTGGCGGCAAAAGCGAAAGATTGCGGGAGTGCGGCGGTGTTGGCCGTGATTATCGCCGCCGCCGCGGCTTGGGGGACGGTTTTGTGGTCGAATTAGTTCCGGTTGTGGCAATTGACGGACCGGCGGCGTCGGGCAAGGGGACGGTGGCAAAAATGCTCGCGGAAACACTGGGATTTCACTATTTAGACAGCGGATTGTTATATCGCACCGTCGCCGCGGAAGCGCTGGCGCGGGAATTACCGCCGGATGATGCCGAAAAAATGGGCGCGCTGGCGCGGGAATTGGCACAGTCCGGGAAGTCATCAACTCATGACACGGCGCGCCCGGAAGTGGCGGCGGCGGCGTCTTGTGTGGCGGCGTTGCCGACAGTCAGGGCGGCGTTGTTGCCCATACAACGAGGGTGGAGGCGGATGCCGGGACTGGTCGCCGACGGGCGAGATATGGGCTCGGTGGTGTTTCCGGACGCGGTATTGAAGGTGTTTTTGACGGCGGAACCTGGGGAACGCGCCCGCCGGAGACAAAAACAGTTGGAAGAAAAGGGAATACATGCTACAATAACGGATGTTTTGGCGGATTTGCGGCGGCGCGATGAGCGCGACAGTGCGCGAGAAGGAGCGCCCATGAAAGCGTTTCCGGATTGCATTGTGGTGGATTCTTCCTCGCAAGTCGCCAGCCAAATCGTGGAATCGTTGGTTGTCCGATTGTCGGACGGCGGGCGATAAAATTATTTTATGTAAGAAACAAGGAGAAAACGCATGAGCGAACCGCAATTTTCCGAGTTGTTTGAGGATTTTGCCAAACAACGTCGGTTGGAGGAAGGAACTGATTTATTGGCGCAAGTGCGCGCTATTAATGACAAATATGTAATTGTTAACGCCGGCTTAAAGTCGGAGGCGCATATTCCACTGGATGAATTTCATGACGGCGACAGCAGTCTGGAAGTCTCGGTTGGCGATGAAGTTGAAGTGGAAATAGAACTGTTGGAAAACGGACGCGGCGAGACGGTGTTGTCGCGGCGAAATACTCGGCGTAAACAGGCATGGCGCAATGTGGAAGACGCATTGGAAAACGAAGGCACATTGGAATGTGTTGTGACCGGTCGCGTCCGCGGCGGTTATTCGGTGTCAATGGACGGTTTGCGCGCGTTTTTGCCGGGTTCGCTGGTGGATATTTTTCCGCAGGCGGATGTCAGCGGCATTATCGGCAAGCGCATGGAAGTGCGCCCGATTAAAGTGAACAAAGTGCGCAATAGTTTGGTGGTGTCAAGGCGCGCGGTGATAGAACACGACATGCTGGACATAAAAGATGATTCGGTGGCGGGCGCCATAGAAGCGGGAGCGCGTTTTCGCGGCAGTGTGCGCGCGATTGTGGAATACGGCGCGTTTGTTGAAATATCCCCCGGTGTTTACGGACTTTTACATATTACCGATATTTCCTGGAAACATACGACTTCCATTACCGATGTCTTGTCGGTCGGCGATGAGACCGAAGTTGTCGTGCTGTCGGTGGACCGCGACAAAGGACGAGTCGCGCTGGGAATGAAACAGTTACAACCCAATCCGTGGGAGTTTTTTGACCGCGCACATCCGGTGGGCTCGCGCATGTTTGGCAAAGTTACGCGGGTTTTGGAATACGGCATTTTTGTCGAGGTGGAGGACGGCGTGCAGGGACTGGTGCACAGTTCTGAAATGAGTTGGACGCGCAAAAATCCCAATCCGATCAAGTTGTATTCGGTGGGAGACGAGGCGGAAGTCATGGTGTTGGATATTGACGCCAAACGCCGCCGTATTTCGCTGGGAATTAAACAATGCATGCCGAATCCGTGGCAGGATTTCGCCGCCGCTTATCGAAAAGGCGACCGGGTAAAAGGCACGGTGCGTTCCATTAGTGAGTTTGGCATTTTTATAGAGTTGCTGGGCGGCATTGACGGACTCGCGCGCATGGGCGAGTTGTCATATGACATGTCGGGCGAAGAAGCGGTGCGCGCCTATAAAAAGGGACAGGAAGTTGAAATGGTGGTGCTGGATATTAACGCCGACCGCGAGCGCATTAGTTTGAGCGCGAAACAACTTGCCAACACCGGTTTTGACGCGTTTGTGGGACGACATTTGCACGGCAGTCTTGTGAAGGGCGTGATTGCCGCCGTTGTTGAAAAAGGCGCGCAGGTTAAATTAGAGGGCGATGTGCGCGGGTTTTTGCCGATAAGTGAAATATCCGAGACACATGTTGAAAATGTCGGCGATTTTGTGAAGGCAGGCGAAGAACATGAGTTTGTGTTGATTGACAATGACATGAACAACATGCAGGCGGTGGTGTCGTTGCGCGAAAAAGAACGTCGCGTGCGCGACAAGGCGATGCAGGAACGCAAAACCGCGCCGCCTAAAAACACGCTGGGCGCGATGTTACAGGCCAAGATTCGCGAATCCGAAGAATCGGACGAGTCGGCCAAATAACTTCCGTGGACAAGCGCGCGCTGGTTCGGGTTTTGCGCGAGCGATTCCCCCATCTTCCCGCGGCGGTGATAAGACGAATGACCGATGTCGTTTTTGAGACGATAGCCGACACCGTGTCGCGCGATGATGTCGTGGAGATACGCGGTTTTGGCACTTTTTTTTCCGTGCGGATGAGTCGGCGTTTGTTGCGCAGTCCGGGCGGCGGCATGTTGGAGGCGCCGTCTCGCCGTTTGCCTCGGTTTCGCGCCTCCCGCCAGCTGCGGATTCGAGTGAACGGCGTTAGGCGATGATTTATGAATGGTTTCTCATCGGATTACCGGTTGTGTTTTTGCTGGGCTGGTTTGCGGCGCGGCTGGATATTCGTCATATTCGCAAAACCGCCGGTGAATTACCGCGCGCTTATTTGCACGGACTTTCACATTTGTTGCGCGGCGAAAAAAATCGCGCGCTGGACTGGTTTTTGCGCGCGCAGCCGTTGGATCCTGAATCGGCGGAGTTACAGTTTGCCATTGGTGAATTGTTGCGCACCCGCGGCGAACACCGGCGCGCGTTAAAGACACATTTGGCGTTGTGCGAGCGCGAATCACTGGGCGCGGAAAACCGACTGCGCGCGCGCTGGGAGCTGGCGTGTGATTATTTTCAGATGGGTTTTTTTGACCTTGCCGAAAAACATGCCGCACCGCTCGCCGAACCCGAAAACACCGGTTATCGCGAACTCGCCGGCGACATGTTGTTGGATATTTGTCAGCGCGCGAATGATTATGAACGGGCGCTGGCGGTGTTGGACAACATGCCCATTGACGCCTCGTTGATAAGACGGCGGACTCGCGCGCATTTGTTGTGTGAACTCGCCGCGCGCGACAGGGAAAACGCCAAACAATTGTTAACTGATGCGCATACCACCGACGGACGCTGTGCGCGCGCGAATTTGTTGCTGGGCGACATTGCCATGTCCGCCGGGCGTCATGAAGACGCGGCGAAATATTACAAAGAGATTGAAGGACAAAACACCGATTATTTGTGGTGCGCGGTGCCGGGCGTCATGGCGGCGGCGAAAGCGTGCGGGAGGGAAGAAACGGGCGATCAAATACTCTTGTCATGGTTAAAGGCGCATCCGTCTCCGATGTTGTTTGACGCGGTTTATCGTCAATTGTCGGCGTGCGGACGGGCGAAAGATTTGGCGACGGACGGTATATGCAACGGCATCGGACTTTTGCCGGTGGCGGCTTGGGCGGGAGAACAATTGCGAACAGCGGATGATTCCAAACGCGATTTTTGGAAGGCGTTGGAACGCACTGTTGCCGGCGGCGGTTGGCGATGCGACAATTGTGATTATCAAACCGGCGATTTTGTCTGGCAGTGTCACAATTGTTTGTCGTGGGAATCGTTTCGCCATCAGCCGCGATGAACGGACGGCGCGTTATTGCGCTGTTGGGCGGCACTTTTGACCCGGTGCATGACTCCCATGTGCGTTTGGCGCGGCGGGCATTGTCCGATTTGCCGGTGGATGTTGTGCGATTGGTGCCAAACGGCGCGCCGCCACATCGTTCTTCACCGCTTTATGACTGGGCGGAGAGAGTACGCCGATGTACTGTCGCACTCGGCGGTGTTCCGCGCATTGAAGTTGGAACGGAAGAGTCACCGGACACGCCGCGTTATACCATTCACACCATTCGCCGTCATCGCGCGCGCCGCCGTTCTGTGATATTGGTCATGGGCGCGGACGCTTTTGCCGGGTTTCATCATTGGCGGCGGTGGGATGATATTTTACGGCGGGTTAATATTGCGGTGGCGCGGCGCGGCGATGCGAGTCGTCCTCATGCGGCGGTGCGCGCCCGCATACGTGATGCTAAAAACCCGCGCATGTTGGCGCGCGGTGCGGGAAAAGTATGGCAGTGGCGGTTTCGCCCCGGTGATGATTCGGCGACAATGATTCGCGCGCGCAACAAATGAACGCGGCGGAAGTTATTTGTCAATCGTTGGAAGACGGTAAAGCCGACAATATTAAAACACTGCCCGTGGTGCGACAGTCGGGCGGATTGTTTGAATCCATGATAATTGCCACCGCCAATTCACCTCGTCATGCGGCGGCGTTGGCGGAACGCGCCCGGCGAGCTTTAAAAGCCGCCGGATATACGCCCGCCCGCACCGAATCATCGGCGGAAAAAGAATGGTTGTTGATTGACGCGGGGGAGACTGTCGCGCATATTATGCAGGCGGAAGCGCGTACGCGCTATGATTTGGAAAACCTTTGGGGATTTGAGGAGGAAGAGCGATAAAAACGGTGCTTGTTATAGCCGTCGCCGCGCGCCCGCCGGCATGGCTGGCAAAGTTGGAGGCGGAATACGCCGAGCGGATTGTTGGATTTGACTTAAAAACAAGACTGGTAAAACCGGCGACGGAAGCCAAAACCACCGCCGCCGTCATCGCACAAATGCCTCCCAAGGCGGAAATGTTTTTGTTGGATGCGGACGGAAAGATGATGGACAGTGAGGGATTTGCACACTGGTTGGAAGGACGTTTGCATGCGCCTCATCCGACTGTTTTTGTGATTGGAGGCGCCGCCGGCGCGCCGCAGGCTTTGAGAACTCAGGCGAGGGGAGTCATTTCACTGTCTAAAATGACTTTCGCACACGCCGCCGCCCGGTTGATATTGGCGGAACAATTGTTTCGCGCCGATTGTTTGATGCGCGGTCATCCTTATCCAAAATAAACGCC
>JAWONR010000024.1:0-7817 GCA_033865115.1 Candidatus Persebacter sydneyensis
TTGTTTTGTTCCGCGGCGCGGGCGCGGGCGAAATATTCTTCGGCTTCCGCCTCCCGTCCCAACGCCGCCATTGTCCGCGCCATCAATCCCAACGCCTGCGCGTCTTCAGGGTTTTCTTGAATATGCTGTTCCAATCCGGCAATCGCGTCCGCCAAACTCGCCGCCGAATGCGGCGCAGACGGACTCAATAAAAGATACAACGCCAACACTCCCGGCACCAACATCGCACAAACAATTGCCGCCCCCGCTTTATCGGCGCGCAAAACATCGGACGGCGCGGCGACTTCCGTCTCTTTGTCCGCGTTTGTCAATTCACTTTCAATTTCCGACTCATACTCCGCCAATTGACGAGGCGACAACTCCCGTTCACGCACCGCCGCCAAACGCTCCTCCGCGGCGGTGATGTTGTCTTGTCGCGTTTTATCCGGCGGCGGCATGTGCGGACGCAAAAACACCGGCAACACCACCGCCAACGCCAGCGCCGTAAACGCCAATATCAAAATCGCCGTCATTCCTCCGCCGCCGTTTCTTCTTTTTGTCGGCGGATAAGAAACCGCGCCAATCCAAACAAAAGTCCCGTTACCAAAATAAAAGGCAACGCCCAAAGCGGCGCGGTTTGCCAATTAAACGGCGGACGATAAAGAACAAAATCACCGTAGCGAGCGGTAAAAAACGCCGCAATCTCTTCATTCGACCTGCCCTCTTGCACCATCTCGGCGGCAATCACGCGCATGTCTTCCGCCAATTCCGCATTTGATTCCGCCAAACTCTGATTTTGACAAACCAAACACCGCAGCTCGCCGATAATTTTATGATAACGAGCTTCCGCCTCCGGCGAATCAAACTGCGGCGGCAATTCGCCAAAAGCCGAACCGCAAAAAAACAGGGCAATTAAAAACCAACGCGCCTTCATGGGGTTTCTTCTCCGCGCAATCTCTCCAACAACGGCATAATATTCTCGCGCAACGCCGTTTCATCCAACGGTCCGACATGTTTATATCTCACAATTCCTTCATCGTCAATGACATAAGTTTCCGGAACGCCATAAACGCCCCATTCCAAACCCGTCGCTCCCTCCGCATCAATCGCGGAAAAAACATAAGGGTCGCCGTGTTCTGAAAGCCACTTTCGCGCGTCCTCCGGTTCGTCTTTGTAGTTTAATCCCACCACCGCCACATCTTTTGACAGCTCCAACACCGTGCGGTGCTCAACGCGACAACCAATACACCACGACGCCCACACATTCAACAACCAAACACGTCCCTTCATCGCCGTTGAAGACGCCGACGCCTCCGACTCATGCAAATGCGGCAGTGTAAAGGACGGCGCCGGTTGTCCCGTCAACGCCGAAGGAATTTCACGCGGATTAAGCCGTAACGCCGCCGCAAAAAGCGCCATCAAAGCGATGACGACAAACAACGGCAAAAACCGGCGCATCATCGGCGGCGGCGGCGCGCAAAAGCGGCGATTAATCCCCCCATCGCCATTAACAATGCGCCTCCCCAAATCAGTCTTACAAACGGTTTTATTTGCAGTCTCGCACTCCACGCGCCGTCTTCCAACGGCTCGCCCAAAGATGCGTACAAATCACCATGCCAACGCGCGTCTATGCCGGCTTCGGTCATCGCGTTTTCCGGACTGGAAAAATAACGACGCTTTTCCGGACGTAAAACCGTCATTTCACGCCCGTCTTTTTGTACGCTTAAATCGGCGATTATCGCGGCGTAATTCGCGCCGAGCACCTCCGACATTGTGCGCAACTCAAAAACATATCCGCCCAATGACAACGGCACGCCGGCTTCCAAACGCACGTCTTTTTCCTGTCCGTATACCGTGGTCAAAGTCACACCCGCCGCAAAAACCGCAACGCCGGCGTGGGCGACAATCATTCCCCAAAAACGTCCTCCGCGTCCGTCCCGCCGCAACGCAGTCGCCGCCGTGCCGAATAAAACCCAAAGCGATAAAACAAGTCCCGCCGCCGCCGTCCAACGATATTCCTCCGCCGCGAGCGGCAAACTCAAACCGCAAACTATCGCCAAAACAAACGCCGGTCCGAGTCGTTTAATCAAACGCTCCGCCGCGTCTTGTTTCCATCTTCCCGCCGCGCCAAAAACCGCCAACGCCGCCGCCGCTCCCGCAAGCGGGGCAAAGACAATATTGAAATACGGCGGACCGACTGAAATTTTACCGCCGCCCATCGCATCTAAAATTAACGGATACAGAGTTCCCAACAATACGGCAAACGCCGCCGCCGTTAAGAATATGTTGTTGAGTAATATTGCGCTTTCGCGAGACACCGGCGCAAAACGCGCGCCGCCCGACAACAACGGCGCGCGCAAACCATAAGCCAAAAACGCCCCCACCGCCGTCGCCGCCAGTAACATTAATATAAACGCCCCGCGAGACGGGTCGGATGCAAAGGCATGAACCGACACCAATACGCCGGAACGCACCAAAAATGTTCCCAACAAACACAACAAAAAAGTTAATATCGCCAAAAACACCGTCCATGGTTTAAACACGCCGCGCGCTTCGGTTCCCGCCAAAGAATGCAACAATGCGGTTCCCGCCAGCCACGGCATAAAAGATGCGTTTTCAACCGGGTCCCAAAACCACCAACCGCCCCATCCCAATTCATAATACGCCCACCAACTGCCGAGCAATATTCCAACTGTTAAAAAAGACCACGCCGACAACGCCCACGGACGCGCCCGCCGAGCCCATGCCGAATCCATCCGCCCGGACAACAACGCACCCATCGCCAGTGCAAAAACCGCCGAAAAACCGACATAACCCATGTACAACATCGGCGGATGAATCGCCAACGCCGGGTCCTGCAACAGCGGATTTAAATCCCTCCCCTCGGAAGGTACGGGAAAAATTTGTGCGAACGGATTGGAAGTCATTAACATTAACGCCAAAAATCCCGCGCTCAGCAAGCCAAAAACGCCCAATATTTGCGCGCGCAACACCGCACTCATCCCGCCCGAAAACAACGCGAACGCCGCCGACCATCCCGCCAACATTAACGTCCACAACAACAAAGACCCCTCGTGTCCGCCCCATGTCGCCGACACCCGGTAAATTGTCGGCAACAAAGTGTTGGAATTGTTCGCCACATAAGACAGTGAAAAATCATTGGCGACAAACGCCGACACCAGCGCGACAAACGAAAATATTAAAAATAAAAATTGAGCAAACGCCAAAGGCGTCGCCGCGGTCATCCATGCCAGTCGTCCATGCCACGCACCCCACAACGGCATTGTGCCCTGTAATAACGACAGTGCGAATGCGAAAATCGCCGCTAACAAACCCGCTTCTGCCATTATTTCGTTTTTCTGTTAATATTGATACGGAGTCGGCGTTGGCAAAGCATCCGCCATGCCGGGCGGCGCGTAGTTTTCATCATGCTTTGCCAATATCTCATCCGCTTGTAAAATGTCGTTCTCCCAAACACCGCGCGCCACAACGCCCTGTCCTTCGCGAAACAAATCCGGCAACACGCCCGAATAAGACACCGTCACGCCGCGCGACAAACCGCCGCCGTTAATGACAAATTGCATCTCCAATCCGCCCAGTCGTTGTACGGTTCCTTCGGCGACAAGTCCGCCGATTCGAAACGGACGTGAGACATCGGCTTCGCCCGAAGCGACTTGTGCGGGCGTGTAAAAAAACATCATGTGCTGTTGAAACGCCGCCGCCGTCAATCCCGCCGCCGCCGAAACACCACAAACCACGCATGCCGCCAATGCCAGTCGCCGTTTTTGTCGTCCGGTCATGTTCATTCCGCCAAAACCGCCTTTCGCGCGCGCGACAAACGCCGCCGGGCGAAATAATAATTCGCCCCCAGCACCGCCGCCGACAAAAAATAAGGCGGCCAGACATAAATACCATGCCCGCCCATTTGCACAAACTCAAAAAAAGCCTCGCTCATGCCCGTATTTTATCAAATTTCAACGATTCCCGTGAAAGCGGAATACCCCGCCTCCGCCGTGTTTGAGCGGTGAAAAGAAGCAACATGTCGGCTAAAAAAGACGGGCGGCGGGCATATATTCGCCACATTTGTTAATCTCCGCCGGCTATAACTTCTCCGCCAAAAAAAACAACAGCGCGGCGTATATTCCCATGCCGGCGACAATGGCGGCGATGATGCTGCGGGTGGTTACGGCGATTGTTGCCGATACGACGGCGGACAATATGGACGGCGAAAACAATCCCACCCATTCACCGTCGGGAAACAAAAGAGACGGAAACAACAACGCCGATAAAATTGACGGCGGCAAAAACCGAAACCACGCCACCGCCCACGGCGTCACGCGCATGCGCCGAGCCGCCAAAAACGGCACTATGCGCGGAATAAAAGTCACCAACGCACACAGGACGATTAATCCCAACACTTCAACCCGCACGGTCATGATTCCCGCTCCTGCAGACGACGGCAAAACTCGCGGTCGTCTTCATCAACGCCAAAAATAAAAACACCGGCCGCGGCGGAAACCGCGGCAATGACGACAATCACCGCCGGACCCGGAAAAACCCACGCACACAAAACCGCGGCGACTCCCGCCAAAACCGCCACCGTCGCCGCCGAACGCCAACGCGCATGCATGGCGATTTTTGAAAACAACAACGCAATAAACATCGCATGTCCGGCAAAGTCCGCGCCGAACACCGACAAATCCACCGCCGTTCCCGCCAACGCCCCGAACATGTTGCCGGTAAACCATGACAAATACGACGTCATGTTAAGTCCTATCATCCATGACGCCGAATGCATCATGCGTCCGCGTAATTTTGTCGTTGCCATGATGTAAGTTTCATCCGTCAGCTGCGCGCCTATCAAAGTCCGCGAAGCCAAAGGCAACTCCCGCGCCTGTTGTGAAAGTGAAGCCGAATACAACACATGACGCAAATTGACAAAAAATATCGCCGCCGCCACCGCATGCGGAGCCGCGCCGTAAATGACCGGAAAAATAAACTGCGCCGAACCGGCGTACATCATCAATGACAACAGCGCGATTTCCGCCGCCGACAGTCCATGTGAAACACCCAGCGCACCCGCCGCCGAACCCAAAATCAAATATGCAAACATGATGGGCGTGGCGGTTTTGCCTCCCCGCAAAAATTCCGCCGTCGCCACCAACATTAGTCCGCCGCCGCCGCAATTCGCCCGTCGGGCGGCAATAATTCACCCAAAATATGCGCGGCGGCTTTTTCACCGGTCATAATGGACGGCGCGTTGAGATTGCCGTAGGGAATGCGCGGAAAAATGGAAGAGTCCGCAACCCGTAAATTATCCGCGCCAATAACTCGACATTCCGAATCCACCACCGCGGTTTTGTCATCGGGCGAGCCCATTTTGCATGTGCCGCACGGATGATAAGCCGACTCGGCGTGTTCGCGAATGTAATCATCCAAATCCGAATCGGTATCGCCCGCCGGTGAAATGGGCTCGCCGCAAAACTCCGACATCGCCGGACGATGAAAAACATCTCGCGCCGTGCGAATGCAATGTCGAAAATCACGCCAGTCATCGTCTCCCGACATGTAATTAAACTGAATGCGCGGCGGCGTTTCCGGTTTGTCGTCCTGTAATTTAACCCAGCCGCGCGCGGCGGAACGCATCGGACCGACATGCGCTTGAAACCCGTCTCCTTTTGCCGCCGCCCGTCCGTCATAACGAATCGCCGCCGCCAAAAAATGAAACTGAATGTCCGGATAAGACGCGCCCGGCGAACGCAAAAACGCCCCCGATTCAAAATGATTGCTCGCCCCGTCTCCGGTTTGTAAAAGCAGCCAGCGCGCGCCTATTTTTCCTTTGGAGAATATGTCCAGTCGGCGGTTTAGCGTAATCGGTTTTTTACACCCCTGTTGTACATACGCCTCCAAATGGTCTTGTAAGTTTTGTCCGACTCCCGGGCGGTCGGAAACAACTCCAATACCGTGTTTTGACAACTCCGCCGCGTCTCCGACTCCGGAGAGCATCAACAACTTCGGTGAATTAATGGCGGATGCGGACAATATAACTTCGCGCTTTGCCGTGATTTCAACAATCTTTCCGTCCATTAACACTTCCACCGCCGTGGCGCGCGTTTTGTCAAAGACAACGCGCCTTGCGAATGCGCGGACAATTCGCATGTTTTGCATTTCCAACGCCGGACGCAAATAAGCGCGCGCCGCCGACCAGCGAATCCCCCGATATATCGTCCGTTCAAACCGGCAGAAGCCCTCTTGCACTTCGCCGTTGTAATCTTCGGTTTTGGAAAACCCCGCCTCTTGTCCCCCGGCGATAAACGCATCGTGCAACGGATTGTATTGTGCGGCGCGAGTGACATGAACGGGACCGTCATCGCCGCGCCAGCCGTGTTGTCCGTCGTGTGCGTTTTCCATGCGCTGATAATACGGCCACACATCTCGTCCCGACCAACCGCGCGCGCCGCTTTGGTGCCAGTGATTAAAATCGCCGACATGTCCGCGCACATAAACCATGCCGTTAATTGCGGAAGACCCGCCCCACACTTTGCCGCGCGGACATGCCAATTGTCGTCCGCCCATTTGTTTCTCTTTTTCACTGAAATATCCCCAGTCATAGCGGGGCATGTTCATCGGATACGACAACGCCGCCGGCATGTGAATCTTCCAATTAAGAAAAGAGCCGTCCGCCCCGCCGTGTTCAATCAATAAAACCTCATGTCCCGCCTTTGCCAGTCGATACGCGATGGCGCAACCCGCCGAACCGGCGCCCACCACCACATAATCGGCGCCGGCGGTCATTGTCGCCGCAACAGCGCGTTATAAATATCGTTTTCACTGATAACGCCCGCCCATTCACCGTCCCGCCGCACATAAACCGCGCCGTCACAATCACGCTTTGCGCGCAACACCTCCGGCAACGGCGTTTCAGTGTCAACGGCGGTGCAACCGTCCGGCGGCGGCGAAGACAACGCCCGCATTACCGAACCGGCGCGCAGTGTTTTTAACGGATTCATGTGTGCGACAAATTCGGCGACATATTCCGTCGCCGGATTTAGCACAATATCTTCCGGCGTGCCGGTTTGAACAATGCGCCCGCCCTCCATAATGACGATGCGGTTGCCTATTTTTAACGCTTCATCCAAATCATGACTGACAAATAAAATTGTCCGCCGCAGTCGTCTTTGTAAATCCAACAATTCATCCTGCAACCGCACGCGAATCAACGGGTCTAATGCGGAAAACGGCTCGTCCATTAAAAGAATCGGCGATTCGGTCGCAAACGCGCGCGCCAAACCAACTCGCTGCTGCATGCCGCCGGAGAGTTCATGCACCTTACACCCGCCCCATCCCTCCAAATTAACCATTTCCAATTGTTGCGCCACCGCCTCTTTTTGTTTTTCAATATCGGCGCCGGCGATTTCCAAACCAAAAGCAATATTGTCGGCGACCGTCCGCCACGGCAAGAGTCCGAATTGTTGAAATACCATGGCAATGCGGCGGGTGCGAAAAAACCGCAAAGTGTCGGCGTCCGCGCGGGTGATGTCCACCGGTTTCTCACCGTCATCCACCCGCACCTCTCCGCGCGCGACTTTGTTCAATCCATTAACGGCGCGCAATAACGTGGATTTGCCGGAGCCGGAAAGTCCCATCAATACGACTATTTCGCTTTCCTCCACGCTCAATGAACAGTCGTGAACGCCGAGTATTTGTCCGGTGTCGGTTTGTATTTTTTCGCGGCTTTCGCCGTCATCCATTAACGGCAGTGCGCGCTCCGGCGCATTACCGAAAACAATGCAAACTTTGTCTAATTCAACGACAACGCGCGACATTCAACCGCCAAA
>JAWONR010000025.1:0-6650 GCA_033865115.1 Candidatus Persebacter sydneyensis
GAAACGGCGGCGCAAATTCTTTCCAATCCGCCGCCGCCACAAAAGGGCAAATACGGTTCTCCCGGCTTCGCCGTTGGCAACGAAGTGCGAATTGTCGATAAAGACGGTGCGACACTGCCGCCCGATATTGAAGGTGAAATTGCGGTGCGCGGGGATAATTTGATGCTCGGGTATGTGCGTGAAAAATCACCGTTTGTTGACGGTTGGTTTATGACCGGCGATTTGGGGCGAATGGATTCCGAAGGTTATGTTTTTGTTACGGGACGTTCAAAAGAACTCATTATTAAAGGCGGTGAAAATATCGCGCCGCGTGAAATTGACGACGCCTTATATACCGCGGAAGGCGTCGCCGAGGCGGCGGCGTTTGGCGTTTCTTGCGATAAATATGGACAACAACCGGAGGCGGCGGTGGTGCTTGTCAAAGGTGCCGACTGTGATGAAGAAGCACTAATTAATATATGTCGGAAAGCGGTGGGCGAATTTAAATCTCCCCGCCGTATTCATTTTATGGATTCACTGCCCAAAGGACCGTCGGGAAAAATCCAAAGATTAAAGTTGGCGGAAATACTCGCCGATTAACGCGCGCGGTGGCGCAAGTTTTTTTCTTCCATCCAAAACAACACTGAAACGGCGACGGCGGCTATTAGGGCGGTTGCGATTACGGCGGGAGCGGCAAGCGCCAATGATTCATCCGATGCATATTGATAAGCCACGGTCGCCAGTGTGTTGAAATTTAACGGGCGTAAAATTAGAGTTAATGGCAACTCTTTAATGGTTTCCAAAAACACCATGAGTGCGCCCATCGCCAACGCCGGACGCATCAACGGAATGTGTACGCGCCATATCACCCCCGGCGCCGACTGTTTTGCCAACTTCGCCGCCGCGTCCAACTGCGGTGAGATTTTTGCCAAACCCGTTTCGGTCGCGCCGACTGCGATGATGAAAAAACGCGCGGCGCATGCCAAAACCACAAGTCCAATCCCCGCTTGTATCATTGAACCGCCCGTCCACGCCGTCAATAAAAAAAAGCCCTGCGCCAACACCGCTCCCGGTAACGCATAACCGGCGCATGACAGCCTCGCCGGCGCGGTGATTAATGCGCCGTGTTTGTTTTGCCGCTTGTCCGCACAAAACACCAACGCCGCCGATAATAAAACCGCGGCAACTGAAAATGACAACAACAAACTGCCGCCCAATCCCTCCAAAAACGGCGCACGCCACAGCTCAGGACGAGTTTGTAAACCGATATAGACAAACCATCCCACCGGCAGGAAAAAACCGCCCGCCGCCGGTAAAAACAAAAGCGGTGCGTGACAATATTTCGCCACGCCGGTAACCGGCGTGTTTTCGCATGAAAAGCGACGGTCGGAATGCGCCGAATAATGTTTTTGTTTGCGCCGTCCGTATTCTTCAATCGTCAAAATGCCCATGACCATCAACATTAACAACACCGCCAACCGACACGCGGAAAACATGTCGTCCCGGTTTAACCATAAGTCATAAACTCCAAAACCCAGTGAGCGAACGCCGTAATGTTCCGCGATGGCGATGTCGCCGAGCGTCTCCATCAACGCCAAAGACGCGCCGACTATCACCGCCGGACGCGCGAGCGGCCACGAAATTTTACGACACGCGGCGAGCGGCGAATAACCCATTAATCGCGCCGCACTTTGGATATGTCGTGACTGTTGTCGCAATGCGGCGCGTGCGAACAAATAAATATACGGATATACCGCCAGCGATGTCACCGCCGCCGCCGCCCAAACACCGCCCGGTTGAACGCCGACAGTCGTCTCCATAAAATGAGAGTAGGCGTAGCCGGTCATATAAGGCGGCAGCGCCAATGGCATAAACAACGCCCATGTAATTATTCTATCGCCGGGAAAACGCCGCATGACGGTCAGCCACGCGGCGGGTAGGGCGATTAATAACGCCAGCGCAATGGTAGTTGTCGCATACAATCCCGTTTGTGTGATGTAATCCGCCAATGCCGCCACCGATAATGCATTGGTTTCCGCGCGACCGAAAAATGCACCAAAAGTAACCGCCGCGGACGGCGCGAGAATGACAACAATCACCGCAATCGCCGCCACGCGCAAAAACGGCGCGGGCGGCATGCGAAATACCGGAGTATTAACGGTCAAAGCCTGTTTCATCAACAAGTTCCGATGCCGTGCGGCGATGACGGGCGATGTTCGGTAATGACACTGGCGCGTTTTCCAACGCCTTGCGATAAGGACGCAACGGCGAAGGGTAGGGGATTTCATCACGCGCCGGGAATTCAAAGTTTTTCTCCGCCAGCGTTTGTTGCGCGGCATCACTCAATAAAAATTTCATAAGCCGTTGTCCCGCTTCCGGATTCGGCGCATGTCGCGCCAATGCCATGCCGGTAATATTCACATGCGCGTCTTGCGGAACCAACATTGCCACATTTTCGCGTAATGTTTTTTTGCGTTCTTCATCGGCGTTTGCCAACATGTGAAAATAATAATAAGAGTTTGCAATTCCAAAGTTACATACGCCGTTTGCAACGGCGTTAATTTGAGTTCGGTCTTTGCCCTGCGGAGCACGCGCCAAATTCGTTTTTAATCCCCGCAACCATTGGGCGGCGTCATCGCGTCCGTGGCGCGAAATCATGTCGGCAAACAATGCGTTGTTATATGGGTGCGCGCCACTGCGTATACACACGCCGCGGTTTTCCGGTTTTGCCAAATCCGTATAAGTATTAACGGCAGCTCCGGGCGCGGCATATATCGCTCGCACTCGGCGGGTTACCGCAAACCAGTGTCCTTTTGGGTCACGCAAGTTTTTATCCAGCGCATCACCGATGTTTGCGTCCGTTGCCGGCGCGGTCAATTCGGCGTCTACAAAATTTAACAAGCGCCCGATGTCCGTCACCAAAAACACATCGGCGGGAGAAGAATCGCCCTCCGCTTTGGCGCGCTCCAAAAGCCCTTTTTTGGCGAAAAGGACATTGACTTTGTCGCCGCTTTCGCGCTCGTGGGCGGTCAGCACTTCGCGCAAAAACACCTCTTGCCGGTCGGTGTATAAATTGACTTCATCGCCCGTTGCCGCTGCGCACAGCAACGCCGCCGCGCCCGCTAATAGCCGACTTGTCCATTGTTTTATGGTTGTCATGAAATGCGTCTTTTGCTGGAATTATCAGGAATTGCCAAAAATGATAATGATAATCATTATCATTTTGGTAGTGTAGCACAGATCATGGGTGCTGACCAAATGTTTTCGGCAATTTTTCCCGGAATGTGCTACATGGCGCAAATTCCGTTAAAATAGAGGTTTTACCTAGAGGATTTACCATGAGTGACAAATCATTGTCATCGTCCAAAACGCCCAAAAAGGGCGCGCCAAAGAGTTTCGAGGCGGCGTTGCGGGAGTTGGAAGAAATCACCGCTCGCTTGGAACAAGGCGAAGCGCCGTTAGACGAGATAGCGGCGGTTTATGAGCGCGGCGCGCTTTTGGTGTCGTATTGTCGTGACCGCTTGTCGGCGGCGCGCGGCAAGATCCAAAAACTGGAAAAACAGACGCTCTCTGATATGGACGATGTCGGAGACTGAAATCGCCGGCTGGTTGGAAGAAGTCGGCGCGCGCGTGGAAGACCGCATGGCTTTTTTTTTACGCCGCATGGATGCGCCCGATTCTTTGCGCGCCGCCATGGAATATATCGCCCTCGGCGGCGGCAAACGTTTACGTCCGGCGATGTTGTTGGCGGTTGCGGAACCGCCGTCTTCCGCCGTTGCACTGGATGCGGCTTGTGCGTTGGAATGCGTCCATTGTTATTCTTTGGTGCATGATGATTTGCCGTGCATGGACAATGCCGAAACACGGCGCGGCAAGCCGTCTTGTCATGTTCGTTACGGCGAGGCGCAGGCGTTATTGGCGGGTGATTGTTTGCATGCGATGGCGTTTGAGATTTTATCGGAATCCGGACTTCCTCCGGCGGCGGTTGCGATGTTGGCGAGAGCGGGTGGCAGCGGCGGGATGGGCGGCGGACAGTGTTTGGATTTGCAGGCGGAGGCGACAGATGAAACCGCGCTTCGCCGCATGCATGAAATGAAAACCGGCGCTTTGTTTGATTGTGCGTTACAACTGGGATTGTTGTGCCGCGGGGGTGATGAAAAAGAAGCCGCGCAATTGCGCGCGTTTGCGGCGGAGTTTGGGTTGTTGTTTCAAATTGCCGATGACATTAAAGGCGCGGATGTTGATGCCGCATTGGGACGGACGACATATGTCACCGTGTTGGGCGCGGAAGGCGCGGTGCGGCATGCCAAAGAGGCGTTTGAGCGGGCGGGCGATGTTTTGTCGGGAGCGCATTCACGCTTGTCGGCGTTAAGTGCGCATGTGTTTGGCGCCGCGACATGAAGAAAATCACCAGCGCGGTTCGCCGGATAATGCGCCGTCCAAAACGCATTGTCGCTTCACGACACGGCATTGCGCCGGCGCAAATTGATTCTTTTGCCGCGCAGTCGGTGGAGCGGTTACAAAAGGCGGGATTTGAAACTTATATTGTCGGCGGCGCGGTGCGCGATTTGTTGTGCAACATTCCGCCGAAAGATTTTGACATTGGCACCGCCGCCACGCCGCCCGAAGTGCGGCGGTTGTTTCGCCGGTCGCTCATTATCGGACGGCGTTTTAAGATTGTTCATTTGCCGGTTTATCGCAACGGGCGGCGCAGTGTTATGGAAGTTACGACTTTTCGCGGCGACGGCGAAGATGTCGTACATGACGAGCGCGGTCGGATTTTGCATGACAACTCTTTCGGCACCGTCGCCGAAGACGCGGTGCGCCGTGATTTTAGTTGTAACGCGCTTTTTTACAATCCGACTGACGGGAAGATTATCGATTATGTCGGCGGTTACGAAGATATTAAGAAGCGGCGACTGTCGGTCATTGGCGAACCCGGCAAGCGTTTTCGCCAGGACCCGGTGCGCATATTGCGCGCGTTGCGGTTGCAGTGTAAATTGGGATTGTCCATGGACCGCCGCACTAATCGCGCCATTCGCGACAATGCTGAATTGTTGCGTGACATTTCGCCGTCTCGGTTGTTTGATGAAATCATTAAAATTATCAACTCCGGCGTGACCGCCGATATTTTTCACCGTTACGCGGAATGCGGCGTTGCCGCACATGTTTTACCGGCGGCGGATGATGAACATGCTCGGGCATTGTTGCAGGACACCGACCGTCGCAACGCTGATTCTCGCGAGGTGTCATTGTCTTTTGCGTTGGCGGGATTGTTTTGGCCGCCGGTGTCGGCGTTGTGGCATGCCCGGTGCAAAGACGGCGTGCCGCCTGTAAAGGCGATGGAAACGGCAATTGCCGTCGCCGAATTTTCACAAAACCAAATCGTGCCAAAACGCATTACCGGACGCATTGTTGATTTGTATTTTGTTTATGCGCGGTTATGCGCGCGCATGACTCAGCGGCGCGCCGCCGGTTTGTTGCGTCATCGGTTTTTCAAACGCGCCGTGGCGTTTGGTGAGTTGTGCGACAACAACGCCGCCGGCGCGGAATGGTGGCGTGAATATGGTCGCGCCGAAAGCGAAGCGCGCGGGCGCATGTTGCAACAGCGCGCATGACTTTTGCCTACATCGGACTCGGCGGCAACAGTGCGGACGCGCGCCGACATTTGGCGCATGCGGTGCGGCGTCTCAAAAAACTTCCGTCATCGCGTTTGGCGGCGATGTCTCCGATATATGTCTCTGCACCGGTGGGATGTCCGGGACAACAACGCGAATATTGTAACTGCGCCGCCAAAATTCAAACTTTTTTACCGCCGCGCCGTATGTTTATCCGCATCGGTGAAATTGAACGACACATACAACGCCGCCGCCGCCGCCGTAACGCGCCTCGGCGTTTGGATTTGGATTATTTATCACACGGCGCGGCGGTTTTGCGGGGACTGCCGCTGACACTTCCGCATCCACGCATGTGCTCGCGTGCTTTTGTGCTGACACCGTTGGCGGATTTGGCGGGGAAAGACTATCATGGATTTAAAAACGCGCGAGTATTACAAACGGCGCGACAAAAAACACAAGCGCAATCTTTGCGCCGTATTGCATAAGGCGCGAGATGAGTGTGATTTTGGCGGTTGAATCCGGCGGTGAGAATTTTTCGGCGGCATTGCATATTAATGGGGAAAGCCGGCAAGTGATGGTGGATTCCACGCCGCATTCTCAAAAGGCGTTGCCGATAGTTCAGTCTTTATTGGCGGAGGCGGGAATAACACTCGCAAAATGTGATGCTTTTGCTTTTGGCGCGGGACCGGGACGGTTTTCCGGTTTACGTTTGGCTTGCGGCATTGCTCAGGCGTTTGCTTTTGCGGTTGAACGACCCGGCGTGGCGGTGAATTCACTGGCGGCGTTGGCAGAGGCAAACTATGGAGACTCACAAAACACCGCTTTTGCCGCATTGCCGGCACATCGCGGACATGCTTATGTCGGACGTTGTCGCCGCGGCGAGTGGTGGGTTTGTCCGCGTCCGAAACTGGCGACAACGGATACGCCGCCAACTCGCGCTCGTCATTGTTGCGGGCGGGGATTTATATCTGCTCCCGCATTGTTGCCGCCGCGTGCGATATTGGGCGACATTGCCGAAGCCGATGCCGAGGCGACGGTAAAAATCGCCGTTGC
>JAWONR010000026.1:0-5749 GCA_033865115.1 Candidatus Persebacter sydneyensis
TCTTATTTCTCCGCCACAATTTGCGGAATGCCGCCGGAACGGTCACGGGGTTTTTGAGCAAGACGGGCGGCGGCACGGCGAGCAATTTGACGATAACGGGCGGCTATTTCGCCGTCCGGCGAACTCACCATAGTCGGCGTCCCGGCATCGGCATCGCCGCGAATGGACTCATCCAACGGCACTTCACCCAACACTTCCGATTGATATTTTTCGGCGAGTTTGTGCGCGCCGCCGCCTCCAAAAATGTGAGCTTCATGTCCGCACTGCGGACAAATATAAACACTCATGTTTTCCACCAATCCCAACACCGGCACGGCGGTTTTGTTAAACATGACAATTCCCCTTTGCGCGTCCGACAACGCCAAATCCTGCGGTGTGGTGATAATCACCGCACCGGTAATCGGCATCTTTTGCGCCGCCGTCAATTGAATGTCACCGGTGCCGGGCGGCATGTCCAACACCAAATAATCCAAACCGTCCCATTTCGTGTCTTCCAACAACTGCGTCAGCGCGCGAGATGCAATCGGACCCCGCCAAATCGCCGGCTGGTCGTCTTCCACCATAAATCCGATGGACATCACTTGCATGCCAAAAGCCGTCAGTGGTGCAATACCGCCGTCCACGCCCTGCGGACGACGATGCACGCCCAACATTGTCGGTAAAGATGGTCCATAAACATCGGCATCCAACATTCCCACCCGCGCACCTTCCGCCGCCAATGCCAACGCCAAGTTAACCGCCGTCGCCGATTTGCCTACGCCGCCCTTTCCGGAAGCAACGGCGATAATATTCTTAACTTCCGGCAACCGCCGCACGCCGCCTTGGACAACGCGCGGATAAATCCGGTTTTCACAACGCACTTGCGCTTGAATGTCCGCCGCCGCCAAACATTCGGTGACCTTCTTTTGCATGTCGGCAAAAACACTTTGCGCCGGATATGGAAAGTACAACACGACTTTCGCGCCGTTGTCATCACATGTCGTTTCGGCGATTTTTTCCGATATTAAATCACCATCGCCGTCGGGCGCGGAAATACCCGCCAATAATGATTCAATCTTTTCCTTCACCGCAATTATGCGAGCAACCGGTCAAGAACATACGGCAAAATGCCGTTTTGAGCGAAATATTCACATTCAGTTTGAGTATCCACCCGCGCCAACAACGGCACCGAATCGGTCGTGCCATCGGCGCGATGAATAATCAGTGTAACTTCCTGACGCGGCGCGACACCGTCTTCGGCGCCTTGTAAATCAAATACCTCATCGCCGCATAAATTAAGCGACTGTGCCGAATCACCGGGCATAAACTGACACGGCAAAACGCCCATTCCCGCCAAATTATTGCGATGAATGCGTTCAAAACTGCGCGCGACAACCGCGCGCACGCCCAAAAGTCGTGTGCCTTTTGCCGCCCAATCACGTGAAGAACCGGTGCCGTATTCTTCGCCGGCAAAGACCACCAGCGGTGTTTGTGTTTGCCAATATTTCATGGCGGCGTCAAAAATCGGCATGCGTTCACCGTCCGGTTGCAAAGCGGTGACGCCGCCTTCATCACCCGGCGTCATTAAATTGCGAATTCGCACATTGGCAAAAGTTCCGCGCATCATCACTTCATGATTGCCGCGCCGTGAGCCGTAAGAGTTGTAATCGGCGACTTTCACGCCGTTTTCGCGCAAATATGAACCCGCCGGTGATGACGGGCGAATCGCCCCCGCCGGACTGATATGGTCGGTGGTCACCGAATCACCCAATATCGCCAACGCGCGCGCGCCTTTAATCGGCGCGCATGCCGCATCTCCTTCCGCCGACAAAAACGGCGGCATGCGGATATAAGTGGAATCATCACTCCATGAATATTGTTCGCCCTCGCCGCCGTCAATGTCGCCCCACATCGGCAGTTCTTTTTCAAATCCGGCGGCGTAGCGGGCGATAAAGTTTTTCGGGTCAACCGCGTATTTCATCACCTCGGTAATTTCATCGGACGACGGCCATATCTCGCGCAAATACACCGGCTCGCCTTTGTTGTCGGTTCCCATTGACTCGTTTTGCAAATCAATGTCAATGCGTCCGGCGAGTGCGTAAGCGACAACCAACGGCGGACTCATCAAAAAGTTCGCGCGAATATTTTGATGAACGCGCGCCTCGAAATTGCGGTTGCCGGACAAAACCGAAACGCCAACCAAGTCATTGTCCACCACCGCTTTTTCATATTCGGCGTCCAGCGGACCCGAATTGCCGATGCAAGTCGTACAACCATAACCGACTTGATAAAAACCGAGTTGTTCCAGCGGCTTTAATAATCCGGATTTCTCCAAATAATCAGTGACCACTCGAGAACCGGGCGCGAGGGATGTTTTTACTCGTGCCGGCGGTTTAAGTCCGCGCGCCGCGGCTTTTTGCGCCAACAGTCCTGCGGCGAGCAAAACGCCGGGATTGGAAGTGTTGGTACAAGAAGTAATCGCGGCAATTAACACATCGCCGCTGCCGATGTCAATGTCGGGTTTGCCCGACGAATGACGCGCTTTAAGCGCTTCCGCCGGTCTGCCATAACCGCCGTCTTCAACGGGTTGGGAAAACAATTCTTCAAACCGGCTTTTTAACAACCTCAACGGAATCCGGTCTTGCGGACGTTTGGGACCGGCGACCGAAGGTTCCACGGACGACAAATCAAGCGACAATACTTGTGAATAATCACAATCGCCTTCGCCCGGCACGCCAAACAATCCCTGCGCGCGATAATACGCCTCGGTCGTTTGTAAATGTTTTTCATCACGTCCGGTGGAGCGTAAATATTCCAATGTTTTTTCATCCACCGGAAAATATCCCATTGTCGCGCCATATTCAGGCGCCATATTGCCGATAGTCGCGCGATCCGGCACCGGCAACGCGCGCGCGCCTTCACCGAAAAACTCCACAAATTTCCCGACAACATTGGCGGCGCGCAACATTTCAGTAACCGTTAACACCATGTCGGTGGCGGTGACGCCGGGCGGCAATGCGCCGGTTAAATGAACGCCCACCACATCCGGCTCCAACATATAAACGGGTTGTCCGAGCATGGCGGCTTCGGCTTCTATGCCGCCGACTCCCCAGCCGACAACGCCGATGCCGTTAATCATTGTCGTATGCGAATCAGTGCCGACAACGGTGTCGGGATAACAAACGCCGTCCCGCGCCATCATCACGTGTGCGAGATACTCCAAATTAACTTGATGAACAATGCCCACCCCCGGCGGCACAACCTTAAAAGTTTCAAACGCATCCATTCCCCATTTAAGAAAGGCGTAACGTTCACGGTTGCGCGAAAATTCAATTTCCATGTTCAATCTCATCGCCTCCGGCGAACCATGATGGTCGACTTGTATGGAATGGTCAACCACCAAATCCACCGGCACCAGCGGCTCAATTTTCCCCGCCGGTTTGCCGCGCCGCGCGGCTTCGGCGCGCATTGCCGCCAAATCCGCCAACAATGGAACTCCGGTAAAATCCTGCAACACCACGCGCCCGACGACAAACGGAACTTCATTACTCCGTTCACCGTCCGCCCGCCAGCCGGCGAGAGAACGAACATGGGATTCGTCCACGCGACTTCCGTCACAGTTGCGCAAAAGCGACTCCAAAATCACGCGAAGACAAACCGGCAAGCGGGCGATGTTTACGCCCAACTCTTTTTGCAACTCGGGAAGGGAATACAGTGTTTTTTCGCCGTCCGCCGCGGCGAATGTTTGTTTACATTTCGCAAAGGGATTCGTCATGACAATTCTCCGTAAACGTTAACCGCGCAAAAACGCGCTGAGTTTTCTGCCGAGAGACAAAGCCGCCGGCGGTACATGCTTTTTTTGCCATTCACCGGCGGCGAATTTGTTCGCCTCCGCCAAAGTGGGATAAACATGAATGGTGGAAAGAATGTCTTTCACCTTCAATTTTTTGCGCATCGCCAAAACATATTCGTGCAACAAATCACCGGCGTGGTCGCCGACAATTGTCACGCCCAACAGATCACCTTTGGGCGTGGTCAGCAGTTTGACAAACCCCTCCGCTTCTTCGTCCGCAATGGCGCGGTCCAAGTCGTCTATGCCGTAGCGGGTGACTTCGCACGGGATGTTTTTGGCTTTTGCCTCTTGTTCGTTCAATCCCACGCGCGCGACTTCGGGATGGGTGAATGTGCACCACGGCACCACCGACCAATCCACCTTTAGCATCGGCCAAAACAGTGAATTCATCGCCGCATAATAAGCGGCGTGTGCGGCGGTGTGGGTAAATTGATAAGAACCGATAATGTCACCGCAGGCGAATATGTTGGGAACGTTGGTTTGCAGTTTCTCATTGACTTCCACCACGCCGCGTTCGGTGACTTTTACGCCGGCTTCGGTCAATCCCGGCACCGCATCGCCGTTGGGTTGTCGTCCGACCGCGAGCAACAACAAATCAAACGGGACTTTTTTATCCGCGCCGCCGTTTTTGTCGCCGATAATCATGGTTTTTTCGCCGTTTTCCACGACGACTTCTTTCGCCTGTGCGTTAAGAATCATATTGACGCCGGCATGGCGGAAATGTTCCATGACAATCGCCGATGCGTCTTCGTCTTCGCGCGCCATGATGCGCGCACCGCCTTCAACTTGCGTCACTTCCGAGCCGAGATAGGCAAAAGTTTGTGCGAGTTCGGAGCCGATGGGACCGCCTCCGACAATCATCAAACGGCGAGGTTGTTCGCGGATTTCCCAAATCGTATCCGATGTGCGGTATTCCACCTTATCCAGTCCTTTTATCGGCGGCACAAACGGACGCGCACCGGCGGCAATGACAATGGAGCGCGTTGTGTATGTTTTGCCGTCCACTTCCACTTCGTGCTGCGATTTTAAAGACGCTTCGCCGGAAAAACAATCAACGCCGAGTCCTGAAAACCGTTCCACGGAGTCATGCGGTTCAATTTTTTGAATAATGCGCTGCACTCGCTCCATAATTTGGGCGAAGTCAAAATCGGCGGACGCCGTGCGAAATCCGAGTTGTTTGGCGCGTTTAATGTCGCGCATAAAAGTCGCCGAGCGGATAATCGCCTTGGACGGCACACAACCGGTGTTGAGACAGTCACCTCCCATTTTGTGTCGTTCAATCAGCGCCACTTTGCCTTTGGCGGCGGCGACGATATAAGAAGTCACCAATCCGGCGGAGCCGGCGCCGATGACAATCACATTGTAATCATATTTTGCCATTTTAATTTTCCTTTCCATCACCCGAAGGCGTTTTGCCGCCGGGCGCGTGATGGTGCGCCCGCTTATGAATAAAATCCACCGCCTTTTTCGCCGCCAGCGGGAATACCCCCAGCGCGACAAAAGCCGCGATTAATCCGGGCGACAAAATATCGCCCAGTGATTCAATTTCCGCCAGTTGTGTACCGGCGAAAACATAAACCACCGTCCCCGCCAGCATTCCCAATTGGCTCACCCAATAAAAAGATATGGCGGAAAGAGTCGTCAATCCCATTAATATGTTGATTAAGAAAAACGGAAACGCCGGAATGAGTCGCATGGTGAAAAGATAAAACTTGCCTTCGCGTTCCACGCCTTCGTTG
The DNA here is from genome assembly GCA_033865115.1 of Candidatus Persebacter sydneyensis. Classification (GTDB taxonomy): domain Bacteria; phylum Pseudomonadota; class Gammaproteobacteria; order Tethybacterales; family Persebacteraceae; genus Persebacter; species Persebacter sydneyensis. The sequence continues at coordinate 5,572 of JAWONR010000026.1, forward strand.
ATTTTTTGAAGTTTGTCGCCGTATTTTTGTTGCAGTGATTCGCCCAACACAAACCGCGCGACCAAAAACGCCAATGTTGCTCCGATACTGCTGGCGAATGACACCATGACAACGCCGACCAACAATCCAAACAATGCTCCCGCCAAAAGCGTCATAATCGCCGCTCCCGGCAACGACA
>JAWONR010000027.1:0-5651 GCA_033865115.1 Candidatus Persebacter sydneyensis
AAGGAGAAACTCCCATGTCTTATTCTTATCAACCGGCGTTGGCTCATGTTTTGTGGCCAGGTAAAAGCACAAGTTCGCAGTTTTTGCGGACGGCGATTTTGGCGGTGGGCGGCGCGGTGGTGCTAACTGCGTCTTCCAAAGTCCAAATTCCGTTTTATCCGGTGCCGCAGACTTTACAAACCATGTTTGTCCTGCTCATCGGCATGGCTTACGGCGCAAAACTCGGCGCGGCGACCATGGCGTTGTATCTGGCGGCGGGAGCGATGGGAATGCCGGTGTTTGCCGGAACTCCCGAAAAAGGCTTGGGACTCGCTTATATGCTGGGACCCACCGGCGGTTATTTGTTGGGATTTGTCATTGCGGCGGCGGCATGCGGCGCACTGGCGCAGCGGGGTTGGGACCGTCAATTGTGGCGAGTGGCAATGGTGATGTTGGTCGGCAATGTCATTATTTACGCCTGCGGCGTGTCATGGCTGGGAGCCGTTATCGGCTGGGACAAACCGGTGTTGCAGTTTGGCATGATGAACTTTTTACTGGGTGACGCGCTAAAGATCGCATTTGCCGCGGCGGCGGTGCCGCCGGCGGCGCGGGCGATTCGGCGGCTCAATTCATAAACCGTCGTTTTCGCTTATAATCGCCTTTGGCGAGTCGGTTAGACGGCCGCCCGTGTTTCGGCGCGGGAGGAAAGTCCGGACTCCACAGGGCAGAACGCCGGGTAACGCCCGGGCGCAGCAATGCGACGGAAAGTGCCGCAGAAAACAAACCGCCGGCCTGCCGGCAAGGGTGAAAAGGTGCGGTAAGAGCGCACCGCGTTTTTGGCAACAAAAACGGCATGGCAAACCCCGTTTGGAGCAAGACCAAACAGAGATGACGATGTCGCCCGCATCAATCATCTCGGGTAGGTCGCACCGAGGACGCCGGAGACGGTGTCCCCAGATGGATGGTCGTCCTCGACAGAATCCGGCTTATCGACCGGCTCGCCGCTTTTAGTCATGCCTTCGCCGCAGGTGTTGTGGATTATTTGCGCCTCCATGCTGTTTGGCGTCATGGGAGTTTGCGTCAAATTTGCCTCCGCTCATTTCAGCGTAATGGAACTCGTGTTTTATCGTTCATCATTCGGCGTCCTTTTTGTTTTGGCAGTCGCCCGTTTTTGGCGCCGCACCCTGCTCACGCCCAACTTTCGAGTTCATTTATGGCGCGGCATCGCCGGTTTCATCTCTTTGTGTCTGTTTTTTTACGCCCTGCCGATTTTATATTTGTCGACTTCCATGGCGCTTTTACAGACTTCGCCGCTGTTTTTTGCGATGCTAAGCGCGATGTTATTGCGCGAACGCATGCCGCCGCCGCTGCTTTTCGCACTGGCGGCGAGTTTTTTTGGAATGTTGTTGGTGTTGCGTCCGGACATGGATTCATCGCAGCTCTTGGCGGGAGGCGCCGCGTTGGGCGCGGGAGCCGCCGCCGGTTTCGCGTATTTTAACATCCGCCGACTGGGCATGTTAAACGAAGGCGGCATACGCACGGTGTTTTATTTCGCCTCAATTTCGACCGTGTTGTCGGGATTGGCGTTTGTCTTTGGTTATGTTGAATTTTCACCGATGTCGGCGACCGGCGCGGGTTGGATTTTGGCGATTGGCGTCACCGCAACGGTCGGACAATTCACACTGACGCGCGGACTTCATTACGGCGAGACCCTGGTGGCGTCTTCGTTGATGTATGCCAGCGTGATTTTCGCCGGGATTTTTGATTATGTGTTGTGGGGAGACGCGCTTGACGCGGCGGCGTTGGCGGGAGTGACATTAATTGTCGGCGGCGGCATTGGCGCGCTTTCTTTTAACTATTCCCACCGAGACTCACATCCTCCCGCGCGCGGATAAACGGCGCATAAAAACTATCCGCGGCGTTTTTCAAAGTCATCCATGTACGACACCAGTTGTCGGACGCCCTCTTCCGGCATGGAGTTGTACAAAGACGCGCGACAGCCGCCCAATACGGAGTGTCCTTTCAATCCTATCATGCCGATTTCGCCCGCGCCTTTTAAGAAATCGCCCGTGAGTTTTTCGTCCTTCAAAAAGAACGGCACATTCATGCGCGAGCGGCATTCGGACGGAACGTTGTTGTTATAAAACTCATTTTTGTCTATTCTCTCGTACAACAGGCGGGATTTTTCGCGGTTGCGGCGTTCCATTTCAGCGGGACCGCCTTCGTTTTTGAGCCATTCCAAAACCAGTCCCATCATATAAATGGGAAAAGTCGGCGGCGTATTGACCATGGAATCGGCGCGCATATTTTTGGCGTAATCCCAAACCGCCGGTGTTTGCGCGCGCGGATGAATCAGTGATTTACGCACAATAACGATGGCAACACCCGCCGGTCCCAGATTTTTTTGCGCGCCGCCGTAGATGACGCCGTAGTCTTCAACATCCAGCGGACGCGACAGGATATTGGATGACATATCCGACACCAGCGGAACGGGAGCGGACGGCGGACGCGGAAACTCAACACCGTGAATGGTTTCGTTGTCGGCGTAGTGCAAATACACCGCGTCATTTGGCACATCCAACCTCGCCGGCAGCGTGGCGTATCCTTGGTCTTTGGTGTCGGCGGCGACATGGACGCGGCAATATCGTTTGGCTTCTTCCGACGCCCGTCTTGACCAGTGTCCGGTAATTGCATAAGCGGCGGGTTGTCGCGGGTCGGCGATTAAATTCATCGGCACTGTTGCGGCTTGTCCGGTCGCGCCGCCGCTGAGAAACAGCACTGCAAAATCGTCTCCGATGCCGAGCAGTTCACACAACAGTGTCCGCGCGCGCTCACACACTTCCATAAACGCCGCGCCGCGGTGCGAGAGTTCCATCACTGACGCGCCTTCGCCGCCGTAATTCAGAAATTCCTCTTTCGCCTTTTCCATCACCGCATCGGGCAGTCCGCACGGGCCGGGGCTGAAATTAAAAGCGCGCGTCATGATGCCGTAATTATAGAATACTTTGCCGCGCAAAAAAAAGCGAGACGGGCGAAATTGCGGGGTTGCTCGCGAATTATCGGAAATTGTCATGTTGCCGCCGCAAACGGCTTATAATTGGCACATGCTTTCTTTTCCGGCAGTTGTCGCCGTGCTAGGCATCAACGCCATTTTCAGCGGCGCTTATATTTTTGGCAAATTGGGAGTTGATCATTTCCCGCCGTTTTTATTCTCCGCCGCGAGATTTATTTTAGTGGCGGCGGTGTTGTCGCCGTTTTTGCGCTTTTCACACATTACGCGTGACAATTGGCGCTCGGTGGCGGGATTTTGTCTGACAATGGGCGTTGGAGTTTATGGCACGATGTATTGGGCGTTGTATTTGGCGGACGGCGCGGCGGCGATATTGATTGGCACGCAGTTTTCCACGCCGGCGGCGGTGTTATTAAGCGCGTGGTTTTTACGCGAGCGCGCATCCGCGACGACATGGGGCGGGATCATACTCACCATGCTCGGTGTTTTGGTGGTGGGATTTGACACCGCGGCTTTGGGTTATCCGTTGGCGTTTGCGCTGGTATTATTTAGCGCGTTGTTTTATGCGATGGCGAATGTTTTTTCGCGCGGGTTGCGCGAGTCGGGACTGGGATTGTTAAACATGAACGCGCTCATGGTGTTGGTGTCGGCGCCTCCGATGTTGTTGTTGTCATGGATTTTTGGCGAGCCGTGGCAGGAGCCGTTTGCCACCGCGGGGACGGTGGAATGGTCGGCGTTGTTATATTCCGCGCTGGCGGTGTCGCTCATCGGGCATGTGGGATTGTTTTACATGTTGCGACATTATCCTCTGTCGGCGGTCATGCCGTTTTATGTATTCACGCCGATATTCGGCGTATTGGCGGCGGTTGTGTTTTTGGATGAAACATTAACCATGAGATTTGGCATCGGCGCGGTGTTGGCGATGGTCGGCATTGTCATTATTAACAGAAGGCGGACATAAATGGCGACTTACGCCATCGGCGACATTCATGGTTGTCTTCGCACAGTGGACGATTTGCTCGCGCGCATTCGCTTTTCCCCGTCTGATTCGCTTTGGTTAACCGGTGATTTGGTCGGACGCGGGACGGACTCGCTCGGTGTTTTGCGCTGGGCGTATGAGCATCGGGAGTGTGTAAAAATGGTGTTGGGCAATCATGATTTACATTTATTGGCGGCTCATGCGGGCATGCGTTCCGCCGGCGATGATTCTTTATCCGCCGTCTTGCGCGCGCCGGACACTGATGAATTGTGTCAGTGGCTGCGCGCCCAACCGCTTATGTTTCGCGAAAACGGTTATGCGTTGTTGCACGCCGGACGCATGCCGGAATGGGATGAAGAACAAGCGATGACATTGGCGGCGGAAGCATCGGCGCGCATTCGCGATGACGACAATTTTTTAGGTGCGATGTACGGTGATTCTCCCGCCCGTTGGGATTCGGAGTTGTCGGGCGATTCCCGCCACCGATTAATTGTCAATGCTTTCACTCGCATGCGTTTATTGACGGCGGACGGTGATATTGTTCCCGGTTATGCCGGCGAGCCGCAAAATCGTCCGCCAAAGACGGTGCCGTGGTTTGATTTTCCCCGGCGTGTGCAGTGGTCGGAGACGGTAATTTGCGGACACTGGTCGACTTTGGGTTTGGTGATGCGGCACGATTTGGCGGCGTTGGACACCGGTTGTCTGTGGGGCGGTTCGCTGACCGCCATGAGATTGGAAGACCGCGCCGTGTTTCAAGTGCCTGTGCATTCCGGCGAAAGTATCACGCCACGGACGCGAGATAGCGTAAAATAAGGGCGACAAAGGAGACATCATGTCAAAAACATTATCAGCCGCCGACACCGTTGTCGGTTGCATTGGATTGGGAATTATGGGCGCGCCGGCGGCAAAAAACATGCGCCGCGCCGGTTATTCATTGCGGGTATTTGCCCGCCGCCCGTTGGATACGAGCGAGTTTTCGGAAACACCGCCGCATGATTCACCCGCGGCGTTGGGCGAGTCGTGTAATGCGGCGGTGTTAAATGTGTCCGACACGCCTGATGTGGAGGAAATCACTATCGGCGAACGTGGATTAATTCATGGCATGAAGCCGGGCGGCATTGTTATTGACATGTCCACCATTGCCCCGGCGGCGGCGCGTGACATTGCGGCGCGGTTGGCGGAGAAAGAAATATTCTTTTTGGACGCGCCGGTTTCCGGCGGACAAAAAGGCGCGATTGACGGCACATTAACCATCATGTGCGGCGGTGAAGAAGAGGCGTTTACGCGCGCACTGCCGTTGTTGCAGGCGATGGGTAAAACCATCACTCATGTCGGCGCGTCCGGTGCCGGACAGGTGGTAAAAGCGTGCAATCAAATTATCATCGGCGCAACGATAGAAGGCGTCTCCGAGGCGTTGGTTTTGGCGCAAAAAAACGGCGTGGATGCGGCGGCGGCGAGAGAAGCACTGCTCGGCGGTTTTGCCGCGAGCAAGGTTTTGGAAATTCATGGAAAGCGCATGTTGGACGATGATTTCGCTCCCGGTTTCAAAACATCATTACATGCCAAAGACATGGCTATCGCCATTGCCAACGGCGTGGAAAACGGTTGTCCGTTGCCGTCCGCAAAGTTATTCGCTGAAAGATTGAAACACCTTGTCGCCGAAGGCGGCGGAGATTTGGATTC
>JAWONR010000028.1:0-5536 GCA_033865115.1 Candidatus Persebacter sydneyensis
AGAGTTTGATTAGGCGGGGATTCTTTTTGCATCCGCGCCGAGCGAACACAGATTGCCGACAAGATTGTCGTAACCGCGGTCCAAATGATAAATGCGGTCAATGACGCTTTCGCCTTCCGCCGCGAGTGCGGCGACAATTAAAGATGCTGAAGCGCGCAAATCGGTCGCCATCATCGGCGCGCCGGACAACCGTTCCACGCCCCGCACGGATGCGGCATTGCGGCGTAATTTAATGTCGGCGCCGGCGCGTATGAGTTCCGGCACATGCATAAAACGATTTTCAAAGATGTTTTCGACAATAGTCGCCGTGCCTTCGGCGACACAGTTAACCGCCATCCACTGCGCCTGCATGTCGGTGGGAAAACCGGGATAGGGGGCGGTGTCGGCGTCAACCGACAACGGACGGCGAGTCATGACAATTCGCAGTCCGTCATTTTCGGCGGTGATTTGCGCGCCGGCGGCGGTGAATTTTTCCAACACATCGCCCATTAAACATGTATTTGCGCCGCGCAACACCGCATCTCCGCCGCAGGCGGCAACGGCGCAAAGATAAGTGCCGGCTTCTATGCGGTCGGGCGGCGCGTCATGTGTCGCGCCATGCAGGGAAGAGACGCCGTGAATGTGCAGGACTCCGGTGTCCGCGCCTTCAATGCGGGCGCCCATGGCGTTTAAGAAAGACGCCAAATCGGCAATCTCGGGTTCACGGGCGGCGTTTTCAATGATTGTTTCGCCTTCCGCCAACGCCGCCGCCATCATTAAATTCTCACTTCCGGTCACGGTCGGTTTTGGCAGGACAATACGCGCGCCGCGCAAACGTTTGGCGCGGGCGACAATGTTTCCGCCTTCCATTTTAATGGTCGCGCCCATGCGCCGAAGTCCGCGTAAATGCATGTCCACCGGTCGCGCGCCGATGGCACAACCGCCGGGCAGTGACACTCGCGCACTTCCAAATCTCGCCAAGAGAGGACCGAGAGCCAAAATGGATGCGCGCATGGTTTTAACCAACTTATAAGGCGCTTCGCAGGTGTGAAGTTCGCGCGCACATATTGTTGCGTTGCCGTTTTTAATCTCACATGTTGCACCCATGGCGCGCAACACTTGTCCGGCGGAGTCAATGTCTCGCAGGCTGGGGATGTTGCCGACTTGACATTCGCCGTCGGTGAGCAGACACGCGAACATGGCGGGTAAAACCGCGTTTTTGGCGCCGCCGACGGTGATTTCACCGTGTAGCGGAGTTCCGCCTCGGATTTTAATCTTTTCCATGCCACTCATCGGGGGACAACGCGCGCATGGACAGGGCGTGAATTTCTTCATTCATTTTGTCGCCCAGCGCGGCGTATACTTTTTGTTGACGGCGCACCGCGCTCAGTCCGACAAAGCTTTCGCTGACCACGAGCGCTTCAAAGTGGCGTCCGTCGCCGCGCACTTCCAAATGCGAGCATTCCAAATTGTCGGCTATCCATTGTTGTACTTGTTCGGGGGTGGGAAGATTCATGGGAGTCCTTTCATGTCTTTATTTTATACCCGCGGTGGATGAGATGCAAAGCCAGCCATGACACCGCCACGGTCATCGCCGCCGTTGACGACAGTGCAACCGGCAGTGAGACATCGCCGCAGTCAAAAAAACCGTGTCGAAAACCGTCTATCATATAAAAAAACGGGTTGAAATGCGACAATGTCCGCCAAAACGGCGGCAGAGAATCAATGGAATAAAAAACGCCGGACAAAAAAGTCAGCGGCAAAATGATAAAGTTGGTGAACATGCCGATTTGGTCGAACTTTTCCGCCCATAACCCGGCGATAATCCCCAGCGAACCCGCCGCAAGTCCGCCCAATATCGCGAATATCAACACTGTCATCGGTGACTGCGGCAGGGCATCCGGCGCAAACAAAACGCCCGCCGCCAAAACGCCAACGCCGACCATTAATCCGCGAATGACGCTCGCGCCGGCGTACGCGAGAAAAAACGCCGAAGATGAAATGGGCGGCAGCACGATTAACAACAAATTGCCGGTGAGTTTGGATTGAATTAAAGATGATGAACTGTTGGAGAAACTGTTTTGCAGCACCGACATCATCACCAGTCCGGGGATTAGGAATTCCACAAACGGCAATCCGCAGCCCGGCGAGGCGCGTTCTCCGACCGCGTGCGAAAGCACCGCCATCCACAACAACGCCGACAACACCGGCGCGGCGATGGTTTGAAACGCCACCCGCCAAAAGCGAAGCAGCTCTTTTTGCAAAAGTCCGTAAAATCCGCTCATGTTCGTCCGCCCACCAGGGACACAAAGACATCCTCCAAATCGGCGCGGGACACTTCCAAATCTTCCAACACGCCGCCGGTGTCGGCGACTTTCGCCAACAGAGACGGGACAGAATCATAATCGGGCAGAGACAACACCAGCGTGCCGTTTTCGTTTCGGTGCGGCGGCAGGCGGCTGATGTCGCCGCCGGTGATTCGCAGGCGCACTTGAATATGACCGCTGATTTGCGCGAGCAGATTCGCCGTTTTATCGCGCGCGACAATGCGTCCGTGATTCATCAACGCCACTTCTTCACACAGTGTTTCGGCTTCCTCCAAATAATGCGTGGTTAGAATAATTGTCCGACCTTCGGCGTTTAATTCACGGATAAACGACCATAAATTCAAGCGAAGATTAATGTCGACACCGGCGGTTGGTTCATCCAGCACGATAACCGGCGGGCGATGCACCAACGCCTGCGCTATCATTAACCGCCGTTTCATGCCGCCGGAAAGCCGGCGTGTGTTTGTTGTCGCCTTGTCGCGCAACGCCAGTTTGTCGAGCAGGTAGTCTATCCACTCGTCGTTTTTATACAATCCGAAATATTTGGACTGAAACACCAGCGCTTCGCGCACATTAAAAAACGGGTCATATACCAATTCTTGCGGGACGATTCCGACATGTCGTTTAAACTCCATGTCATTGCCGAGCGCATCGTGTCCCAGCACGGATACTTCGCCGCCGTCTGCGCGCACGAGTCCGCCGAGTATGCCGATGAGCGTGGTTTTACCCGCGCCGTTTGGACCCAAAAGTCCAAAAAACGCTCCGGGCTCAACCGACAACGACACATTGTCCAGCGCCCGCACCGCGCCGAAATTCTTTTCCACATTGCAAACTCGTACCGCGTCAGCCGGCGTCTTGTTCATAAATCACCCATTTTGTTTTTTTGGCGATGCGGTCATACAAACGCATGGCGGTTTGATTGTCGGCGGCGGTCGCCCATCGCAACACGGCGCAGCCTTCTTTATGCGCGTCCCGCGCGGCGGCGGCGACTAATTGCGCGCCAACACCGGCGCCGCGCGCCTGTGGTATGACAAACAAATCATGTAAATAACCCAGCGGCGCGCCGTGTAACGGACGCAACACCGGCGCCCAGTGGGCGATGCCGGCAAGTGTGTTGTCTTCTTGTTCAGCGCACAGTCCGCGAAGTTTGTTTTCATTGAGCCACTGCCACACGGTTTCCATTGTTTTTGTCGGTAGCGGTGTTTTATAAAACTCGGCGTATCCGGCGTACAGTTCCTGCCACTGGTCAAAATGCGCGGCGGACAGCGGAACAATTTTCATGAACCAAACATGCCGCCCGCCATTCGCGCGAGAGCGGACGGGTTTTTGGCGACGCGTTTCATCATTTTTCGCGTTTGTTCATGTTGTTTAAGGAGTTCATTCACGAGCGGGACGGTGACGCCTGCGCCGGCGGCGATTCGTTTTTTTCGTGATGCTTTAATGATTTCGGGTCGTGCTCGTTCGGCGGGAGTCATTGAACAAATGACCGCTTCCATGCGGGTGAGTTTTTCCGCGTGCGAGTCTTGAATTTTATCGCCCAATGCGGCGGGCATTTTGTCCGCCATTGCGCGCAGTCCGCCCATTTTTTTAATCTGTCTCAATTGCATCAGTTGGTCGTTCAAATCAAACTGATGCGGTTTTTGTATCGCCCGTTGCAGTGCGCGTCCGGCTTTGCCGTCATCAGTCGCAATTGCTTGTTCGGCGAGCGAGGCCATATCACCCATGCCCAAAAGTCGGGCGGCAAAGCGCGCCGGATGAAATGCTTGAATGTCGTCCAGCTTCTCCCCGACGCCGACAAATTTTATCGGCGCGCCGGTCACGGTTCTTGCGGACAATGCCGCGCCGCCGCGGCTGTCGCCGTCAAACTTGGTCAGTACGACGCCGGTAATGGAGACTTGTTCGTGAAATTGTCGGGCGGTATTAATGGCGTCTTGTCCTTGCATGGCGTCAACAAAGAACAGTTTTTCAGCGGGTTTTACGGTTTCGGAGAGTTGTCGGATTTCGTCCATCATTTCATCATCCAAAACGACACGTCCGGCGGTGTCAATCAGCACAGCATCGGCGAGTCGGCGGCGTGCGAATCGGACAATTTCCTCCGCCCGTGGGATGGCTTCAGTTTTGTCACCGCCGTCTGCGTATTCCACGCCGATGGAGTCGGCAAGTACGGCGAGTTGTTTGAGCGCGGCGGGACGGCGGACATCGGTGGAGCCGAGAATCACTCGTTTTTTACGGGATTTGAGCAGTTTGGCGATTTTTGCCATATTGGTGGTTTTGCCGACGCCTTGGAGTCCGCATGCGAGGACGATAGCCGGTGTTTTTTTAAGGTTGAGTTCGGCGCTGTCCCCGCCCATGATGGCGGTGAGTTCACGGCGGACGATTTCGGCGAAGGCTTGTCCGGGGTTGATTTGTCGGTCTATCCGCGCGTTGGCGGCGCGGTCTTTGACGGCGGACAGAAATGTGTCCGTCGCGGGGAGGGCGACATCGGCTTCCAACAAAACGGCGCGGAATTCGGCGAGCGATTCGGCGATATTTTCTTCGCTAAGACGCCCGTGTCCGCGCGCCTTTTTGATAATATTGGAGAAGTTTCGAGTAAGCGTTTTCAACATTTAATGTTAATTGTACTACATTTATTGGCGGCGGGCGGTTATGCGGCGGCGTTTCGGTCTGGCGTGTTCTTTTGGCCGGCGGCGGGGTTGCATGGGGCGACTTTGGCGGCGCACTATTGGGCACAGCCGCGGTTTGACATAGGCGTCTCCATTTCGGCGTTTATGTTGTTGACGGCGATTGTCGGTCGTTATCGGTTGTCTCGGAGGGCGTCTTGGACATTATTACTGGCGTTTTCCGCCGCCGCGATGATGGCGCCGTTATTATTTGTCGCGCCCAAGCCGCCTCCGCCGCCGCAGGCGTTTGCGCATATTTTGCCGGCGATGTTGGCATATTCATTTGCGGTTTTGGCGATGTTGCAGTGGGCTGATTTATTGCGCGTGGAACATGCGCGGAGGCGATTGGAAGAAGATTCCGCACCGCCGTTGTTGGCGTTGGAGGCGGAATGTTTTCGCACTTTGTTTATGGCGTTTGTGTTGTTGTCGGCGGCGTTGTTGACCGGATTTTTATTGTCGCCGGGCGGAGCTCCCGCGCATAAGACATTGTTTGCGGTTTTGGCGTGGTTGTCATTCGGCGGTCTTTTATTGGGAAGGCGCTTGCGCGGTTGGCGCGGTCACATCGCACGT
>JAWONR010000029.1:0-5424 GCA_033865115.1 Candidatus Persebacter sydneyensis
GAGATTGTTTTTCGGACAATATTTAAGTCGCATCCAACAACAAGCGGTCGTCATCGGCGCCGCTGTTTTGCACGAACAAATGCAACAAATCGGCGGCGGTCATTCCTTCGCGCTCTTTGCCTCCGATGTCGAGCGCGATGTTGCCCCGGTGCAGCATGAGTGTGCGAACGCCGCAACTTAACGCCGCTTTCATGGAATGTGTGACCATCAAAACCGACAGACGATATTGCGCGCACAATGTCCGGGTCAGTTCCAGCACAAACGCCGCCATGCGGGGGTCGAGTGCGGCGGTGTGTTCATCCAACAACAACACGCGCGCGTCCGCCAGTGTCGCCATCACCAAACTAATCGCCTGTCGCTGACCGCCGGACAGTTGTCCGACTTTTTCACCAAGCCGGTTTTCCAAGTCCAGTCCCAGCGGCGACAATCTTTCGCGAAACATTTCACGCCGGCGGGCGTTGTTTGCCATCGCCCAGCCGCGCCGCCGTCCGCGAGTCGCCGCCAGAGCCATGTTTTCTTCAATACTCATCGCCGCGCATGTTCCCGCCAGCGGGTCTTGAAAAACCCGCGCCACATTCGCCGCCCGCCGATGTGCCGGTGTCGTTGTCATATCTTTGTCGGCGAACATGACTTTGCCCGTTGTCGGCGCAATGTCGCCGGCGAGTACGCCCAACAATGTGCTTTTACCCGCGCCGTTGGAACCGACAACGGTGACAAATTCACCTTCGTCAATACTGACGGAGACGCCGTGTAACGCCGTTGTTTCCAACGCGCCGCCGGGATGAAAAACAACCCGAATATCTTCCGCCGCAATCATCGTCTCAACCACGCGCGGATTTTTGGCGCCACCAATGCCAACGCCACCAATATTGCGGTGACCAAATTCAAATCAGACGCTTTTAATCCAATGTCATAACTCAACGCCGTTGCCACCGCCAGACGATAAACAATCGCGCCCAACAAACATCCCGCCAACATGCGCCATAACGCATCTCCTCGTATCAATGTTTCACCCAAAATAACCGCCGCCAAACCAAAAATAATTGTTCCCACGCCGGTGGTGACATCGGCAAATCCCGCCGCTTGTGCAAACAACGCACCGCCGAACGCCACCAATGCGTTTGACACCGCCAATCCCAAATACACATAAACGCCGGGATTGCCGCCCGCCGCCCGTAACATTTTGGGATTACTGCCGGCGGCGCGTGTTGCCAAACCCGCTTCGGATAACAACATGCGGGCGAGCAGGACAATGAGTAAAAACGAAGCCGCCGCCAAAAACAACGGACGGGTATAAAACAACTCCGCCGGTAAATGTTCCAACGGTGAGAACACCGTCTCTTCGCCCAATAATGAAATATTTGGACGTCCCATAATGCGAAGATTAATGGAAAAGCCGGCTATCATTGTCAAAATACCGGCGAGCAAGTGCAAAATGCCGCAATGTACGGAGAGAAACGCGGTTGTCATTCCCATTAACGCACCGCCTCCCGCCGCCAACACTGATGCCGCCCATGGATTTATCCCGCTGACAATACAGGCGGCGACAATTGCCCCGCCCATGGGAAAACTACTCTCTACGGTCAGGTCTGGGAAATCCAGAACGCGAAAGGTTAAAAATACGCCGAAAGCGACAATGCCATAAATGACGCCCCATTCCACCGCGCCAAAAAAAGCGATACCGCTCATCGCGCGTCTTCCTAACCCGGCGAGTTGTTCATTCGCCGACCACTTTTGTTGGGTTTTTGGTCAGAGACGGCGGCAGAGTCACGCCGTTTTTACGGGCGGCGGAGGGATTGATGTAAATGTCCGTTCCTTTTGCGGTGCGCGCCGGCATGTCGGCAATGGCTTTGCCCTGCAAAACGCCGGCGACATAGTCGGCGGTTTGTACGCCGACTTGATAATAATCAAATCCGACTGCGGCAACGGTGCCGATGGGTTTGCCGTCTTCATCAACAACATATGATGTCGCCGCGCCAAACACCGGTGTTTTGGCGGAGTCCGCCGCACCAACAAGCGCGGCAATGGCGGAAGCAATGGTGTTGTCAGTCATCGCGTAAATAATATCCGATTTGGAGGCGACAACTTGCGCCGCACTTTGGACTTCGGAAGTCCGGGACGCCGTCCCTTCGGCAATGCTAATACCGCGCTCATCGGCGGCGGCTTTGAGAAGTTCAACCAAAGATACCGCATTGGCTTCGCCGGGGTTATACACCACGCCGATGGTCTTGAGTCCGGGGACAATCTCACGCATAATATCCACATGTTGCGCCACCGGGGAAATATCGGACAAACCGGTGACATTGCCGGACGGATTTGCCATGTCATCCAGCAGTTTGGCGCCGACCGGGTCGGTTACCGCCGAAAATATCACGGGAATCTTGCGAGTGGCGTTTGCCAACGCTTGTGCGGAAGGAGTGGCAATTCCCACCAGCACATCGGGTGATTCTCCGACAAACTGCGCGGCGATTTGAGAGGCGGTTGTGGGATTCCCCTGCGCGGTTTGGAACTTAAAAACCAAATTGTCGCCTTCGACAAATCCGGCGGCTTTAAGTCCGTCCAAAAGTCCGTTACGACAGGCGTCCAGTGCCGGGTGTTCGACAATCTGTGACACCGCAACGGTGTAAGTTTGAGCCACCGCCGCCGGTGACAGCACCAGAGACATGACCATCGCGGACAGGATAATTTTGGCTTTTTGGGCTTTCATGAGAACCTCCTTGTGTTGGAAACTTCCATTATTGTAGCGCATTGTGCCCCTGTGTAAAAATGGAGGGTGATTTTATGGGGGTTTTGTGGGGGTAATTTTGGTATAATATCGGTATGCGTCCGAAACGCTTATTTCTGATTTTTGCCGCCTGTCTCGGACTCGGCGCGGCGAGTGATGAAACGCCCATCGTACAAGGCGATGCCGCCGCTGGCAAGTCGCTTTACGATGCGCAATGTCTTGTGTGTCACGGCGCGACAGGCGCGAGTACTGTGCCGTTACAGCCGATTTTATCCGCTCAATTTGCCGAATATACCGCCGAACAAATGCGTCAATTTCGCGATGGCGAGCGCAAAAATGCAATCATGGCACCGATGGCCGCCAATCTCAGTGATGAGGATATTGCCAATTTAGCGGCATATTTGGCGGTGCAAGCGCCGGTTATTGCCGGTGCCGCCAACATGACACTGGCGCAGAGTGCCGAAAATCTCTATCGCGGAGGCGATTTACAAGCCGGGATTCCTTCTTGTTCCGCGTGTCATGGTCCCGCGGGAGCGGGAATTACGCCGATTTATCCGCGTTTATCCGGACAATACGCCGAATATGTCGCCGCCACACTTCGTCAATACGCCTCCGGTGAGCGAGAAGGTGATGCCATGAATGACATTGCCGCCCGGCTGAGTGATGAACAAATTGACGCGCTGGCGGAATATATTTCCGGTCTCGCTCCCTGATTTTTGCGCCGGCGAAGGTTGCAGGCGGCATTAAGATGAACGACATTCAACAAATGATACGTGAATCGGCGGCGCGTTACGCGCGCGAAACACTGGCTCCCGCGGCGGCAAAAAAAGACGCGGAATGCGGCGGTGAGACTTATGTCGCCCATTTGCGAGAACTCGCCCAACTGGGTTTTAACGGTTTGTGTGTGCGGGAGGAATACGGCGGCACCAATGCCGGCGCGGTCGCTTCCGCATTGGTGTTATATGAGATTGGGAAGGCATGTTGTTCCACCGCCGTTGCCATCAGTATTAACAACATGGTGGCGGAAGTGGTGCAAAGCAACGCCGGTGAGGAGTTACGGCGACAATTTTTACCGCCATTGATGACCGGCGACATGCCGGCGGTGGGTTTTTGTTTAACTGAATCAGGGGCGGGTTCCGACCCCGCCGCGATGTCTGCCGCCGCCGTTGCCGATGGTGATGATTTTGTCATCAACGGACGCAAACAATGGATTACCAGTGGTGAGTTGGCGGGTTTTTATGTGGTGTGGGCAAAAACCGATGCAAACGCGCCAAAAGGGCGGGGCATTAGTTGTTTTCTGGTTGCGCGGGACACGCCCGGCGTGTCGGCGGGACCTCCGGCAAAAAAGATGGGACAACATGCCTCGCCCAGCAACGATATTATTTTTGACAATGCGCGAGTGCCAAAGTCACATTTGTTGGGCGGATTGAATGACGGTTTTCGCATTGCCATGGGGGAGTTGGCGGGCGGACGCATAGGCGTCTCCGCCATTGCGACGGGCATTGCCGATGCCGCGTTGGAAGCGGCGCGTGATTATATGTTGGTGCGCGAACAGCATGGCAAGAAGTTGTCCGAACACCAGGGCTTACAGTGGATGTTGGCGTCACGCGCGACCGAGTCGGCGGCGGCTTTTGAATTGGTGATGTTGGCGGCGCGGTTAAAGGAACAAAACCGTCCGCACCGCAAAGAAGCGGCGATGGCGAAACTGTTTGCCGCCGATACCGCCGAAAGAACAACTCGCGATGCACTGCAAATCTTCGGCGGTTACGGTTATATGCGCGATTTGCCGCTGGAGCGTTATTGTCGCGACACTCGTCTTATTTCAATTTATGAAGGCAGCAGCGAGATCCAAAAAATCATCATCGCCCGCGAATTATTGCGCGAAGGCGCGGCGGGTTAACGGAACATCCGAAAAGAAAGGAAAACATCATGGCTGATATTGCATGCAAAACCTCCGGGCGCGTACGAGTGATTAAAATCAACCGTCCGCAAAAACTTAACGCCTTGTCGACGTCTCTTTTTGTCGCATTGAACAAGGCATTGGAACGGGCGGAAAGTGATGACGCCATCGGCGCGATTTTGATTTTGGGCGGAGAAAAAGCGTTTGCCGCCGGCGCCGACATTGCCGAAATGAACGGCATTGACGGTTATGCCAAAGTCGCGGACGCCGATTTCATCACCGGGACATGGGAGCGAATTGATTTGTGCCGCAAGCCGGTAATTGCCGGTGTTGCCGGTTACGCGCTGGGAGGCGGTTGTGAATTGGCGATGATGTGTGACATTATCATCGCCGCCGACAACGCAAAATTCTCACAACCCGAAATCAATCTCGGCACCATTCCCGGCGCCGGCGGGACACAACGCATGGCGCGCGCGATTGGCAAGGCGAAGACGATGGATATGTGTTTAACCGGTCGCATGATGGACGCGGAGGAAGCCGAACGTTCCGGATTGGTGGCGCGCATTGTCGCCGCCGGGGAGTTGGAAAAAGAAGCGTTACAAATCGCGCAACAAATTGCCGCCAAATCATTGCCCGTTGTTCGTTTGTTAAAAGAATCGGTCAAAGCCGCGTTTGAAACATCGCTCACGCAGGGCGTTAAAACCGAGCGGCGGTTGTTTCATTCCACTTTTGCCTTGGATGACCGGCGCGAAGGCATGCGCGCTTTTGTGGAAAAACGCAAACCGAAGTTTCGTCATCG
>JAWONR010000030.1:0-5332 GCA_033865115.1 Candidatus Persebacter sydneyensis
GCAAACTCCGGCAGGGTGGAGCGGTTTTTTCTGCCGTCTTCTATGACATATACCACCGCGCCGCCGGTTTGTGCAAACTCTTTGCGAGACGCCCAAAAACTTTTTTGCCAGTCGCCGTCGTACATCACCGCCCGCGGACGTTGCGGCGCGTAAAACGAGACCAATGCCGCTACATGCGTTTCGCCAACGACATAATGCAACGGTGATTCGGGATGACGCAAGCGCCATTCTTCCTCTATTTTTTCGGCGATGGCGGCGCCCGGGTAATGAATACGTTTGCCTTTTTCAAGAAACAACGGTTTGCCGAGATTAATCGCCGCGATGGCGATTATTACCGTCGCCGCCGTCGCCATTAATCCCGTCCGCCAACGCCGCCAATTTAATTCCCGCGGGCGTTGCGACAACAACCATAACGGAATAAAAGTCAGCATGGCAAAACCCCACAGCGAACGCAACTTAATTCCCCCAAACATGGAAACCAACAACGCCAACAACAACGGACCGAATGCGGCGACAAGAATAAAACGCCGTTGCGCATCGGACATGGATAATTCGGCGGGAGATTTTGTTCGCGCGCACCAATATAATACGCCCGCAACCACGCACGCCCCCAATTGTGCCGCCGCAAAACGAAACGGATAAACAATATGGTCGGTCCATGCGCCTTCACTGGAAGCTCGACCGGCGGCGTATTTCAGCGGTGCGAAATCCACATTCGCCAGCGCGATGATTTGTGGCAGTGTTAATGCGATACAAATTAAAAAGGCAACAGCGGGACCGGCGGTTTTCCATTTCTCCCGTGCGTGCGGTTCGGCAACGCTCCATAATAACAAAACCGCGAGAAACAACGGCGAAGAATATTTGGCGTATAACGACAACGCCGCTATCGCACCGAGTGCAAACCATGCGCGCCATTTGCCGCCGCCCAAAAACGCATGATGTGCGGCGACAAACAACCACGCACACGCCGCCAACTGTGCGACATTGTGACTGAACTCCGCGGCGGCGGCGTTGAAATAATAAACGCCCTCCAATGACAACACCGCGATTGCCGCGCGCGGCGCGTCCATAATGCGGCGGGCGAAAGTCCAAACCGCCCACATCGCCAAAGTGGTCGCCACGGGAGATGTCGCCGACAACGCCAAATGCGAACCGCCGGTGAGAATGTTAATGGCTTCATTAATCCACGCCGGCAATCCGGGATGTTGGGCATAAACCATCCGCCATTCCCGTCCCCATGCGAGATGTTCAAGCACGTCCATTTGCAAAGACGGCTGGGTGAAATAAAACAACGCCGTCAATATCACGGTGCGGACGATAAAATATGCGGCGACAAAGCGCGAAATATTCATCGCATGCGACGGGACGGAGTGTTGCGGCGGCATTTGACTAAATTATAACACGCGCATAAAAATGCGCCCGCCGGCGTTATGCCCCCGGCTTTTGAGCGTAATAGTAATAAATGCGACGCAACCACTCGCCGGTTTTATACAAACCGCCGTAAATTAGATGATAAAACCTGCGCTTGCCGAGAGAGGGCGATGGCGGCGCGTTTTTATTGTGCATTGTGGTTTCATGCTCGTCATGACCGACGACATGCGGACGCACCGACAAACGGACGCCCTGCCACTCCCAATGACGGCACAGTGCAATGTCCACCGGCTCGCGAATGACTTTTAAACACGCGCAAAGATTTGCCGCCGCTTCTTTTTTAATTAAATAACCGCTCAACGCCATGGTGCGTTTGAGCGGATAACCCAGCCATCGATTGTTGCCGACCGGATGCAGTTTGCGAAAGGGGCTTTTTCCCTTGTCGGTGGTGAGCAGACACATGTCCCATGTTTGCTTTGCCGCCATAATGTCGGCGACCGTTTCGGCGAAATCATCGTCCCATCGGGCGTCGTCTTCAAAAATCAACGCGCACGAAATGTCTTCCGCCGCGATTTTTTGCCACAGATGATAATGCGAAAGATAACAGCCGATTTCGCCCCCCGACAGCGCGCGCCCGCGCGTGTGCCGATGAAGACGGTCGTTGAGAACATGTGGAACCTCGCTCAACACTTCCGGCTTGGTGCCGTCAATCCCGTCAATGATTTGATAGGCAAACCCCGCCGCGTCAAGTCGCCGCGATATGTCCGCCCGCCGCTCAGCGGCGCGAACAAGCGAAATGACAAAAATCGGCGGCAATGCCGCCAGCCTCCGAGAATCTTCCATAACATATATTATAACCCCGCCCGTCTTTTCCTCCCGCCATGAATTGTCATCGGTTATAATTAGCCGTCATGGCGAGCTCCGACCGTCTTGTTTTAATTAAGCGTTATTTTTGCCGGCTGTGGCGATATTGGCCGGCGGCGTGCGGCATGATATTTTGCATGATACTGTCGGCGTTTTTGGAGCCGCTGCTCGCGCTTATGCTAAAACCTCTGTTGGACGGCGGCGAAGGTTTTATCGTCTCTCGTGAACATATTCCATACTTTGTGGCGGTGGTCATGCTGACCCTGCCGGCGGCGGCATATGGACGAACTTATTTGGGCGGCTGGCTGGATATTACATTGCAACGCGATTTGCGGCGCGAGATGGCGGAGCGACTCACGCACATGCCATTGGGCGCGCTGACGGCGGAGTCGTCCGGCAAAACCACGACGCGGTTTATGCAATTTGTGCCGTCTTTTACCGGGGCGACTTTGCCGGTGTTTATGGCGCTCGCGCAGGAACCGTTGAAGACGCTGTTTTATCTGACACAAATGTTTTATTTGGAATGGCAGTTGGCGCTTTTGGTTTGCGCCGCCCTGCCGCCGACCGCGTTGATGATTCGCATATTGTCGCGGCGTATGAGAAAAGTCGCCGTGCGCGCACAAGACGAAACCGCACGTTCGCAAAGCGGACTCAACGAATCACTGCGACTGCTGCCGATTGTCAAAGTACACGGCGATGACGCCGCGCATGAACGACTGTCCTCCGTTTTTGCGTCACTGCGCGGGGCGATGTTGCGGGTGCAAATTGTCATCGCCGCCGGACAACCATTGTCCATGTTGCTGGTGGCGATTCCCAGTGTGGCGGTGTTGTTTTATGTCGTGTGGGCGTTGGAGGACGGAAGCATGTCGGCGGGCGATGTTGCGGCGTTTTTGGGATGTATGCTGTTAATGCCGCGCTCGGTGAGAATCATCGCCCGTTCCGCGACTTTGTTGGAAGGCATGCTGGCGGCGGCGCGCGAAGTTTTTGGCTTTTTGGACTCGCCGCAAGAAGATAATTCCGGTAAAAAAGAAATAACGCGCGCGCGCGGCGAAATTGCGTTTGATAACATCGCGTTTCAATATCCCGGCGCCCCGCGCCCGGCATTGTCCGGCGTTTCAGCGATTGTCCGCGCCGGTGAAACCGTCGCGCTGGTTGGACGCTCCGGCGCGGGTAAAACAACTTTGGCCAATTTGTTGCCGCGATTTTACGCCCCGCAAAGCGGCGCGGTGCGATTGGACGGCGAAGATACTCGCCAATTAACTCTGCGCTCGTTGCGCGCGCAAATCGCCCTGGTCACACAGGAAGCATTGTTGTTTGACGACACCATCGCCGCCAATGTGTGTTATCCGGAGACACCGCACCGCGGCAACCGTGAGCGTATTTTGCTTGCGTTGCAAAACGCCGCCGCCGAAGAGTTTGTCACGGCAATGCCGAAAGGCGAAGATTCTCCCGTGGGCGAAAACGGACGCCTGCTTTCCGGCGGACAACGACAACGTATCGCTCTGGCGCGGGCGTTTTATAGAGATGCGCCGATTGTTATTTTGGATGAGGCGACTTCGGCGTTGGATTCGACAACGGAGGAACAAATTCGCGCCGCCATGCAAAGACTGTTGGAAGGAAGAACCGCGTTAATCATCGCCCACCGCTTTGCGGTCATTGATTTTGCCGAGCGCGCGCTGGTGTTGGACGGCGGACAACTTGTCGCCGCCGGAACGCCGGCGGAGTTGCTCAAAACTTGTCCGCTTTATGCCGATTTGTATCGCGCGCAACATGTTTCTCCAACGCCGACATCTTAATTGATTTTTTAAGACGGCTCGCGCGGGACGGGCGACAATCTTTCAATAATATCGGCGTGTATTTTTAACGCACCGCGATGACGGGCGCAAATGTCTTTTGCGGTTTGTGTTTGTTGTTGTCTTGCATTTTCATCATCGGCGAGTTTTTGCGCGCGATGTAATGCGTCCGCGGCATCGGATGCTTGTTGTAAGGCGTTGCGGCGGACGGATTCAGCAACTAATGAGTGATAGTTTTCAGCATGCGGACCGATAACGGCGGCGGCGCCGGCGGACATGGCTTCTATCGGATTTTGTCCGCCAAAAGGCAAAAAACTGCCGCCGATGACGGCGACATCGCAAAATGCGTAAAAAGCGTCCATCTCGCCCAAAGTATCGGCAATATATACCGCCGCTTTTGCGGATTCGGGAGCCGTGTTGTCGGCGCGCCGGGCAAAAGTGATTCCGCGGCGCGAAAGTAACGCGCCGATTTCTTCTCCGCGCTCCGGATGACGGGGCGCGATGACGACATAAAACCGCGTGTAGAAATCATCATCCATGGCGTTTAATAAAAGTGATTCTTCGCCCGGACGACTGCCGGCGATGAATATTATTTTTTTGTCTTCCCGATATTGTTGTCGCCATTGCGCGCCTTTTTCCGACAAATGTTTGTCCGGCTCGCGTTCAAATTTAAGATTGCCGGCGATTGTCGGCGAGGCGCCAAAAAATTGCAAACGCCGGGCGTCTGCGCGGGTTTGGGCGGCTATGGCGGCAAAACCGGAAACCATTTCACGCATGAGTTTTGACAAGCGGGCGCGACTTCGCGCGCTTTTTTTGCCGAGGCGGGCGTTGGCTAAAAATAAAACAACACCGGCATTTCGTGCGGCGGCTTGTAAATTTGGCCAGTATTCCGATTCCATAAACACCGCCATGCACGGGCGCGTGCGGTTTATGAAACGCCGAGCTACGCCGGGAAAATCCAACGGCAATAAACAAATACCGGCGTATTCACCATGTCGCGCGCGCAACATTTCGCCGCCGGCGGCGGTGGTGTGCGTGATGACAATGCGAAAACCGCGTTGATGCAACAGATTAATGATTTTGTCGGCGGCAACGGCTTCGCCGACCGACACCGCATGTACCCATACAACGGGAGAATCACCGGACGGCGGTGGCGGGACATAACCCCAACATTCGCGATTAAGACGGCGTTTTTTCGCCAGATAAACTACAATTCCCGGCAATGCGGCGGCGAGCACCAAAGTGTATAGCGCGCGCGCGAACGACACTGTTCTAATCTAATTTAATGCGCAATCCGCCGCTGG
>JAWONR010000031.1:0-4794 GCA_033865115.1 Candidatus Persebacter sydneyensis
GCGAGTCGGCGGCGATTAAAGACTAAAATCCCCAGCGAAGGCAAAACCATCAGGGAAGTCAGAATAAAAAACGGCGTCCATTCACCGCCCAGTCCGTCTATTAAAAAGCCGCTTCCCGCCGCCAAAGTCGTACGCGACAAATTGCCGAGAGACGCCAGCGCGGCATATTGCGTTGCCGCATATTCGCGCGCGCATAACTGTGACAAAAACGCGACAAACGCCACGGTGGAAACCGAAGTGGTGAATTGGTCGGCGACAACGGCGACGCCAAACAACCACCGCTCGGGCCAAATCGCCAACAACGCAAACAATAAATTAGTCGACGCCATTGCGACTCCGCCGACAATAATGCCGCGATACAAACCATAACGCGCGTTTATCGCGCTTCCCAGCACGGCAAAAATGCACACCGTGATTGTTCCCAAACCGCCGGACAACAAACCGATTTCGGATTTGGAAAAGCCGATTTCCTTGTAAAACACGATGGACATGCGTCCCAAAAACGCCTCGCCGATTTTAAAAAAGAAAATAAACATTAAGATTAAAATTCCCAATGTCACCGCGTATTGTGAAACAAAGTTTTTCACCGGCATCCAGTAAATCTCACCGGCGCGAAGCAAAGTCGCCCCGGCGCTTTCGGGCAAACTCGCAACGGGAAGTTGTGCTTCTTCGCGCACAAACCGCAACAACAATCCGACACAGGCAAAAACGATGAGAATTAACGCCAAATAACCCGCCTGCCAGGCATCGGCGACATCCGCCATTTGCAGCCATTCCACCAGCGGCAGGGCGATGACCTTCCCGCCGCCAAATCCCAGCCACCAACCCGACACATGCATCGCCGCACCGGGACCGGTTTTTTCGGGTTCATGTTTTCCGATAAGTTCAATACGCAGTGCGTCAATTGCCACATCTTGAGTCGCACTCGCCAGCGCGATGACGAAAATAAACAACGCCACCAAAAACAGTGAATCCGCCGCCGACGGCAACATCGCCAGCGCCAACATCGCCGCGGCGATAACCGCCTGCATGGCGACAATCCACGCCCGTCTTTTGCCAAGTTTTGACAATAGCGGCAGCCGAAGACCGTCCACCAGCGGCGCCCACAAGGCGTTAATGGCGTATACCGTGCCGACCAATCCAAACAAACCGATGCCGGATTTTGACAGTCCTTCTTCTTTCAGCCACAGTGAAAGCATACTGCCGATGAGAAGCCATGGAAAGCCGCTGATAAAACCCAGCAACAAGATTTTTGCCATTCGCGAATCGCGATACGCCGCCAACACGCCCGTGCGGCGTGAGTCCATCATGGGACAATGCGAGTGCCGGCGCCGGCGTCGGTAAACACTTCCAAAAGCAGCGCACGCACGGCTGCGCCGTCTATGATGCGACAGGAATTGACTCCGTTTGCGACGGCAAAGAGTGCACATTCCACTTTTGGTCTCATTCCTCCGCCGATGGTTTTGTTTTTAAGCAGTGTGCGCGATTTTGCCGCCGTGAGTTCCGGCACAAGCTCGCCTTTTTTGTTCAACACGCCGGGAGTGTTTGTCAGCAATAAAAGCGCTTCGGCGCGCAATGCAACGGCGATATGCGCCGCCGCCAAATCGGCATTGACATTTAACGCGCCGCCGTCTTTGTCGGCGCCGATGGGGGCGATAACCGGCACAAAATCGGCGCCGTCCAAAAGCGACACCACCGAGGCGTCAACTTTTTCAACATCGCCGACCAGTCCAATGTCAACATCGCCTTTTTTGTTTTTGAGTTTCATGCGCCGTGCGCGCAAAAGTCCGCCGTCTTTGCCGGTCAGTCCCACGGCGCGCGCGCCGGCGTCATTAATCATTTGCACGATTTTTTGATTGACAAGTCCGCCCAGCACCATTTCAACAATGGCCATGGTTTCATCATCGGTATAACGCATGCCTTCCACAAATCTTGTCGTCATTCCCATGCGTTTTAGAATCAAATTGATTTGCGGTCCGCCGCCGTGGACGACAACCGGATTAATGCCGACAAGTTTTAGCAGCGCGACATCGCGCGCAAACGCCGTTTGGAGCGCGGCGGTATTCATGGCGTTGCCGCCGTATTTGACGACAATTGTCTTGCCGCGATACCGGCGAATATAGGGCAGCGCTTCGGCGAGTGTTTGGACGGTGCCGGATGAACGGGAGCGATTCATAACCCGTATTATACGCCGCCGGGCGGCTACTCGGCGGGCAAGACCAAGACTTCGCCCGGTTTAATCATTTGCAGGCGGTGGCGCGCGACTTCTTCCAGTCGGAGCGGGTTGTTTTTGACGTCGTCAATTAACACCCGTGTTTCTTCTATTTCCAACGCCATGTGTGCGTTGTCGCGCTGGGATTCTTCGACTTTCTCCCGCAGTTCGACGACTCTTGCGGTGCCGTCTCGGGGGTCGGCGGAGGAATACAACAACCACAATCCGCCCACGGCAAAAATTGCCGCCGCCCAGTACAATCGCGAGGCGGTTATCATATCCGTCCTCCCAACACCGCAGTGCCGGCAAAAATTGCCGCCGGTCCCAGTGCTTCTTCAATTCTCAACAGGCGGTTGTATTTTGCCGTTCGTTCGCCGCGGCACGGCGCGCCGGTTTTAATTTGTCCGGTATTCCATGCAACTGCAAGATCCGCCAAATAGGCGTCTTCGGTTTCGCCTGAACGATGTGACATAACGGAATTATAACCCGATTGTCCTGCCAGCGCAATAGCCCGCCGGGTTTCAGAGAGGGTTCCGATTTGATTTGGCTTTGCCAAAAGCGCGTTGGCGGCTTTTTGTTCAATGCCGCGCTGTAAAAGTCGGCAGTCGGTTACAAACAAGTCATCGCCGACCAGTTGTGTTGTGGCGCCGAGTTTTTCGGTGAGAAGAGTCCAGCCGCTCCAGTCATTTTCAGCACAACCGTCTTCCATGCTGATAATCGGATATTGCGCGCGCCATTCGGCGAGTTTTCCGACCATGTCTTCGGCGTTGCCGCGAAAGTCATCACCGGGCATGTGATATTCATTGTCGGAAAAAAGTTCACTCGCGGCGCAGTCCAGCGCGATGAATATTTCTTCACCGGGTTTGTAACCGGCGTGTTGAATGGCGTCCATCAACAAATCCAATGCTTCGGAGGTGCCGCGCAAATCGGGGGCGAAACCGCCTTCGTCACCGACGGCGGTGGAGGCGCCGCGTTTTTGGAGAATTGCTTTAAGCGCGTGAAAGACTTCCGTTCCCGCAAACAGTGCGGCGTTAAATTGTGAAAAGCCGAGCGGCATAATCATAAATTCTTGAATGTCCAGATTATTCGCCGCGTGTGCGCCGCCGTTTATGATGTTCATCATCGGTGCGGGAAGAATGCCGCCTTTGTCTTCCGTCGCCAGATAAGCATAAAGAGGGGTGTTGACGGATTTTGACGCGGCTTTTGCCGTTGCCAAAGACGCCGCCATAATTGCATTTGAGCCCAGTCGTGATTTGTTTTCGGTGCCGTCAATTGTTATGAGTTTTAAATCAATTTCTTCTTGTTGACGCGCATCCATGCCGCACAAAGCGGCGGCGATTTCACCGCCGAGATTTTTACATGCATTACGGACACCGCGTCCGCCCATGCGAGTTTCGCCATCCCGCAATTCAGCGGCTTCACCTTCGCCTGTGGAGGCGCCCGAAGGTGCGGCGGCGCGGGCGGTAAAATCACCGGTGAGTCGGACTTCCGCCTCTACGGTCGGATTGCCGCGCGAATCTAAAATTTCGCGTCCGTGGACGGCGACAATGGTTGAGTTACTCATCCATTTTTCCGGCAAACATTATTTTGACAACGCATGATTTTGTGTGATTATACCATGACTTGTCGGTAATACGGCGTTTTTACCGCAAAAACAGCATCCGTCTCAAAACGCGCTACAATGCATCCATGCATGATTGTTTATCCAACTGTCGGGTTTTGGATCTGTCACGGGTGTTGGCGGGACCACTGTGTGCGATGCAGCTCGCCGACTTTGGCGCGACAGTCGTCAAGGTGGAAAACCCGGACGGCGGAGACGAAACACGACATTGGGGGCCGCCGTTTAATGAACGAAGCGGTTTGTCCGCTTATTTTGAAACGGCGAACCGCGGCAAAAAAAGCGCCGCGATTAATTTTTCCAAACCCGAAGGCGCAAAAGCGGTGCAGCGACTTGCACAAAACGCGGATGTGTTGGTGGAGAATTATCGTCCCGGCGGACTTAAGAAATACGGATTGGATTATGATTCAATTCATGCCATAAATCCGGGTTTGGTTTATTGTTCGATCACCGGTTACGGACAAACCGGAGAATGGAGCGAGCGTCCGGGATATGATTTTATAATCCAGGGCGAATCTGGATTGATGGCGTTGGGAGGTGAAACCGACGGCACACCCGCGAAAACCGGCGTGGCGGTTTGTGATGTATGGGCGGGATTGCATGCGTCTCAGGCCATCTTGGCGGCGCTTTTACGGCGCGCCAACACCGGCAAAGGCGCGCATATTGACATTAGTTTGTTTGATTGCGCGGTGGCGTCTTTGGTGAATGTGGCGCAGTCGGCGTTGTGCGCCGGGCGGCGTGCCAAAAGATACGGCAATCATCATCCGCAAATCGTGCCTTACGGTGATTTTTTCGCCTCTGACGAGTCATTCAATTTAGCGGCGGGCAATGACCGACAATTTGCCGCGGTATGCGCGATTATCGGGCGGGAAGAATGGGCGAGTGACAAAAGATTTTGCGACAATCCGAGCCGGGTTAAGAATCGCGAAGAGTTGATTCCCATGTTAAACGCCGAGTTTGGGCG
>JAWONR010000032.1:0-4630 GCA_033865115.1 Candidatus Persebacter sydneyensis
AGCGGCAAACTCTCGGCAAAGACAATAATGCGCGGTGACTCATGGGCCGCAAGACGCGTTTTAACATGAATACGAAGCGCCTCCGCCAAATCATCTCCCGGCTTCGCCGATGAAGACGGCACCACCACCGCTTTTATCACTTGTCCCCGAATGTCGTCCTCCACGCCGACAACTCCCGCCAAAGACACCGAAGGATGCGATGTCAAACAATCTTCAATCTCGCCGGGACCAATCCGATAACCGCCCGAGGATATCACATCATCATCGCGACCGACAAATGTCCAAAATCCGTCTTTATCTCGCCTTGCGCGGTCTCCGGTGCAAAGCCAACTGCCGCGAAACTTTTTCGCCGTGGCTTCAGAGTTGCGCCAATAACCCAAAAACATCACCGGGTCGCCGTCTCCGTTTGCGCCGCCTCTGTGTGCCGCAACCTCGCCTTCTTCGCCGTCCGGGAGCGGCTGTCCGTCTTCATCAATCGCCGCAATTCGGTGTCCGGGAATCGCGCGTCCCATCATTCCCGCACGTGGAGTTGATAACTCGGCACAATTGCCGATTATTAAATTACATTCGGTTTGTCCGTAAAACTCATTAATGTCCGTCCCAAAAGTCGCCCGCCCCCATTCCAACATCTCCGCGCCCAATGTTTCACCTCCACTGCCGATGGAACGCAATGTTAAGTCACTCGGCGGCTTTGCATCCGCCGCGCGCATCAGTCTCAACGCCGTCGGCGGCATGAAAACATTGCGCACGCGGTGTTTCGCCATGAAAAACATCGCCTGTTCGGGGTCAAACTTCGCCGCCCGGTAGGATACGACCGGCACGCCGTAAAACCAAGACGGCATTAATACATCCAACAATCCGCCAATCCAAGCCCAGTCAGCCGGAGTCCAAAAACAGTCATCTTTTTGCGGGAAAAAGTTATGCGGCAAACATACGCCGGGCAAATGTCCGCGCAATACGCGATGTCCGTGTACCGCCCCTTTTGGCGCGCCGGTTGTGCCGGATGTGTAAATGATTAATGCCGGTGTGTCCGGTGTGGTCGCCGCCGGTGTTTGTGAGTCGGAAGCCGATTCCAACAATTTACGCCATGATAAAACCGGAATGCCGTTTTGAACGCCGTCTTTGTCCGCATCCACGGCGATAATGCGCGCCACCTCGGATTCGGACAAATCAGCTTCGGCAAGTCGCGCCAATCCTGCGCGGTCGGTAATCACTGTTTCCGCTCCGCTGTGGGAGAGTCGGTAAGTCAGTGCGTCCGGACCAAACAATATGAAAAGCGGCACGCTAATCATTCCGCCCCGCCACGCCGCCAAATGTGATGTCGCGGTTTCCGGACGTTGTCCCATTAATACCGCCAATCTCGCGCCAAACTTCATTCCCAGTCCGGACAATGCATTCGCCAACTTCGCACTCTCGCGCGCAAAATCACCAAAATGCCATGTTTCCGGCTCGCCGGAATCGCGTGGATGAATCAATGCAACATCATCCGCCGCATGCCGCAGACAAACATCCGCCGCCATGTTGCAGTCTTGTGGCAGCTCCCAGCGAAACTCATCGCATATTTGTCGATAATCGCGCATGTTGCTCAATCTCCGCCCGCGCCGAAGAGAAAATGTGTGTCCGTCCCTGTCATGCTTTCCAAACTCCCAATCAAAAGATTCAAAAGCGCAAGTATAAAGCGCTAACCGCCAAAATAAAACACCACCGCCAATACCAGCGGAATTACCACCACGGACAACAAGTTGCCGGTCATCACCATGGACGCAATTCGCCGCGCGTTTAATCCAAACTGCTCCGCAAAAATATAGTTCAACAACGCCGGCGGTAAAGCCGCAAAAACCGCCAACACCATCCGAGTTTCATTGTCCGGCATCAGCGGAAACAACACGGCATAACACACAAGCCCGCTCGCCGGACACAACAACGCCGGCAAAACACTCCCGCGAATCATCGCCGCATTCACCTCGCGCATTCGCGCTCCCAGTGCAAACAACATCAACGGCACCGACACCGCCGCTCCCATGTCCAAAGGCGTTTGTATGACGGACGGAATTGAAATACCCGTGATGTTTATTAAAACACCAAGAAACGCCGCGACAAATATCGGGTTTTTGACGACATCAAACAGACTCAATTTGCCGTCCAATATCTTAAATCCAACAGTCACATGCAAGGCGTTACCCGCCATAAACAACACCACCGCCATCGCCAGCGCGTCTTCGCCAAAAGCCAGCGCAATCAACGGCAATCCCATGTTGCCGTAGTTGCTAAACATGCAGGGCGGCACAATTTCACGAACATTCCACCCCACAAGTCGACAAACTCCCAGCGCGACAACGCCGGAACCGAGAACAATCCCCGCTCCCAACGCCGCCACATATCCCAAATGTGAAAAGTCGCCGTCAACTCCCGCCAGTGACACAAACACCAACAACGGCAAAAACACCGACAAATTCACGCGATTAAGCGGCGCCGCGTCACTTTCACGACCGCAAAAGTAACCCAACGCCGCCAGCGCAAACACCGGCGCGACAACTGAAATTGATTTTCCGATAATTTCAATCATGACAACTATCCATACACCTGCGCGGGCAATAAAATAACCAGGTCTTCAAACGCCACCACCAGCGCAATGACGATTAATTGAATGACGACAAACGGCCACACGCCGCGATAAATTTCAGTGATTTTAACCTGCGGCGGCGCGGCGCTTTTCATATAAAACAGCGCAAAACCCACCGGCGGAGTTAGAAATGAAGTTTGAAGTGTGATCGCCACCAGCATGACAAACCACAACAAATCGGGATAATCCAACGCTCCGTGTCCGTCAAAGCCAAATCCGAGTCCTTCCACCACCGGCGCCATTAACGGCAAAATAATCAGTGTGATTTCTATCCAATCCAAAAAGAATCCCAAAAGAAACACCACGCACAAAATGAAAATCACCACGCCGTATTTGTCAAACGGCAGAGACGACAATCCGTCTTCTATCACCTGGTCTCCGCCCAACTCCCGCAACACCACCGCAAAACATGTCGCGCCGACAAATATCGCGAAAATATTCGCCGTTGTTTTATAGGTTTCCATCATTGTTTCACGCAACAATCGGAATGAAAACCGTTTGTAATACGCCGCCAACACCAGCGCGCCAAACGCGCCAATGCCGCTCGCCTCGGTCGGAGTCGCCACACTGGTGAATATTGAACCCAACACCGCGACAATTAAAAACACCGCCGGCATTGTCGCCTTTATCACCTGCCACAACGCATCCCATCCCGGCGTTTCCGCGCCTTCGGGCAGCGGCATTTGTTCCGGGCGTAAAAGTCCGAGTGCGACAATATAAGCAATATACATTCCGCCCAACAACAGTCCGGGATATATCGCGCCCACAAACATATCACCGACCGACAGTCCCACTTGGTCTGCCATGAGAATCAACATAATGGACGGCGGCAATAAAATCCCCAAAGTGCCCGCGCCGGCAATTGTTCCCGTGGCGAGCGGCACTGCGTATCCTTGTCTCATCATCAACGGCAAAGACATGACCGTCAACAACACAACTGACGCGCCGATAATGCCGGTGGAAGCCGCCAATATTATGCCAATGGCGACAACCGTCACCGCCAGTCCGCCGCGCATGCCGCCAAAGAGTGATTGAAACGCATGCATCATGCGTTCGGCGACTCCGGAATGATGAAGCATGCCGCCCATGAAGATAAACATCGGCAACGCCACCAAAATCCAGTTTTCCATGATGCTATAAATGCGATTGACCACCAATCCCAAAGTCACATAATCCAACCCGGTCAAAGTGCCAAACCACATGTCAGACGCCCATCCGACAACCGTAAACCAAACACCAATGCCCGCCAAAACATAACCCACCGGATAACCGGTAAACAACGCCGCAATAAATGCGGCGAACATCAAAAACACCAATATTTCGTTAATGTCCATCGCCGTCCGCCTTGTTGCGCTGTTTTATCTCTTCCTCGTCTCCGAACAAAAACATGACATCGCGCAACAACCGCGCCAACAACGCGGCAAACCACAACAAAAACGCCGCCGGAATGACGCCTTTAATCAACCAGCGATATGGAAGTCCAACCGGTGAATCAGACCGCTCCGACACCCGCCAGGAGTCCGCCACATAATCCAGTCCGTGAAAAAACACGACAAAGACAAACGGCATCATAAAAAACAAAATGCCGAATATTTCCACCTTGGCGCGGCGGCGCAAAGTCCAATTACGCGCCACCGCATCAACCCGGACATGCGCGTTTTCCGACTGTGAATACGCCAGTCCAAACAACATCGCCGTCGCGTATAAGTGCCATTCCAACTCACCGAGTATGACTTGATGACCGCCGGCGAACAAATGACGCATGCCAACCTGCAAAAGAATCACGCCGATAAGCGCGACATTCAACGCCGCCGCGACAACGCCGATACAACGCACGGCGGTGTCGCAATAATCGGCTATTCGCCGCGCAATATCGCAATAAGTCAAAACCGCCGCACGTCAATATCAGCGGCAATGACAATCAACGCGGCAAAAACGCTTTCTTTTCCCAAACATCGTAGTCTTTGCGGAAAGAATCCAAGTCGTTCCACACTTCGGTGAAAAACG
>JAWONR010000033.1:0-4034 GCA_033865115.1 Candidatus Persebacter sydneyensis
GGGGCGTGTTGGCGACCGAATTGTTCGCGCAAAGATTGCAGGCGTTCTTGAACGACGTTAAATTCCGCCTGACTGCGGATTTCGCCTTTTTTAACCATTTTTTCCACAATGTCCTCCAGTCGCCCGAGTAAAAAAGAAAACTCTTGCGGGTTGGACACTTCGCCGGAGGACAAAAGATTGGACAACAACGCCGCGGAAGATTCATATTCATTTTCACTTTCCAAAAAGAACACTTCCAACTGCCGCGCCCAGCCGGGTACTTTTTCCGGCGTGGTCAGCTCCCGCAGTTCGCGCGCCATTTCCAGCGACAGCGCGTCATCTTTAATTACGTATCTGACCATGTTGGTCACATGCGCCATCCACTCCCAGCGAGTGTCGGGACTGCTGCGAAATTGACGTCGCACCCACTTCGCCATCGCCCGCCGCAATTCGTCATTGTACGCGGTGGTGTACACTTTGGCGGCGGTAAAATGCGGATATTCCGATTTTTCATCAAGGGCGACAATGCGGTCAAGCCACAACGCCAATAGGTCTCGGTCAAGGTCGCGAAATGAAATGCTGACCCCCTGCTGGTTGTCAAACGCCTGTAAATTAAGCATGATAATTCGCGACAGCGCCGGCGTATCGCCCAGCGCGGCAAGACGCAACATGCCGTCACTCGGCGGAAGCTGCAGTTTTAATCCGCGCTCCGACACTTGTGGCGCGCCCAGTGCGCCGTGTAAAAACAACTGTCCCGCCAACGCCGCGGCAGACAACGCCCACAGCCAAATCGGCACGCGCCGCAACGGCATGTACTCGTCTTTGACAAACAAACGAAGGCGAAAACGGCGTGCGCGCGGCATGTCTAAATGTTTTTACGGGAGAAATCAAACATTGTCGCCGCGCCAACCAACAACACGTATATGACGGTTTGTGCGAAAATCGGCGGCAACGCCGATGCCACATCGCCGCCGTATGCGACCCATTCGGTTTGTGTAAACCGTCCCAAACTGGGCAACACATAGACCAGCTTTTCAATCACTTCGCGCATGAAATTCGCGCCGGTGGTGTGAATCACCACTTCGCTTTGACTGATCAGAACGATGGCGTCCGTCGTCCGACACATTAAATAAAACACCAACGCCACCGCGAAAGACGCCGGAATTTGTTGATTAAAACTCATCACGCAAAAAACCGCGACCGACGCCACGATGGCGAGCTCACACGCCAGCGAAATCGCCCAAAAAATCACCGGAACCACTTCGGCATGCAACAACAACGCCACGCCAAACACCGCCGACAACAACACGCCCGCCATGAAAAAACCGAGCATCTTGCCGACATAATAAATCAATCGAGAGATGGTCATGGAAAGATACAACTCCAAACACTTGTCGTTAAACTCGCGCACCAGAGTCGAAATAACCAACACCATCAACGCCAACACCGCGCAATAACGATAAGCGGAAGCCAGCAAAATGACCTCAACCGTGTCGTTTTCAATAACCGCGACATCGCCGATAAATCCCGCCAAACCAATGCCCATCAGCGAAAACACCGCCGCAATCCATAAAATCCGGTTGCGCATCGCCTCGCGCAGCGTGTAATAGGCAATCGTCCAAATAATTACGCCGTCTTTTGTTTCACCGTTTTTCATAAGTTCTCACTCCGTCTTTTCAAAAATATTCATCGGTCAACGCGCCGGAATTTGCTCGCAACCGCCCATATAAGGCACCAGCGGCGGCGGCACACGCACACTGCCGTCCGATTGTTGAAAGTTTTCCAAAACCGCCACCAGCGCGCGCCCGACCGCAACACCGGAGCCGTTCAATGTATGCGCGTATTCGGGCTTCTGCCCCGCGCCGCGACAACGCGCCTTGATGCGCCGCGCTTGAAATGATTCGCAGTTGCTGCACGATGAAATTTCCCGATAACGTTTTTGTCCCGGCAGCCACACCTCCAAATCGTAAGTCTTGGCGGCGGCAAAACCAATGTCGCCCCCGCACAATGAAACCACGCGATAAGGGAGCTCCAACAGGCGTAAAATTTGTTCGGCATGACCGGTGAGCTCCTCCAACGCGTCATAAGAATTGCCGGGCGCGCAAATTTGTACGAGCTCCACTTTGTCAAACTGGTGCTGGCGCAACATGCCGCGGGTGTCGCGTCCGTAAGAACCCGCCTCTCGCCGAAAACACGCGGTATGCGCCACCATGCGCGCCGGCAATTCATCGGCGGACCAAATACGCTCGCGCGCCAGATTCACCAAAGACACCTCGGCGGTGGGAATAAGATAAAGTTCGTCCCTTTCGGCGACATAGACTTCGGCGGCGAATTTTGGAAGTTGTCCCGCGCCCGTCATGGCGCGGACGTTCGCCAATTGCGGCACATAATATTCCACATAACCATGTTCACGCACATGGACATCCAACATAAACTGCGCCAGCGCGCGGTGCAGACGCGACAATTCGCCCGACAACACGACAAAACGCGAAGACGCCATCGCCGCCGCTGAATCAAAATTCATCATCGTCAATTTCTTGCCCAGCGCCGCATGGTCAAGCGGCGTAAAATCAAAAGTCGGCGGCTCGCCCCAGCGGCGGACTTCCGCATTCGCCGATTCATCCGCGCCGTCGGGGACGGATTCGTGCAACATGTTCGGCAGGCTCAACATGTAATCATCCATGTCCGTCAGCGCGTTGTTCATGTCGTGTTCGCTTTGTTGCAGCTGCGTGCGAAAGTCACCGCCGCCGCCGGTGTTGTCACGCGCCATTTTATTGCGTTGCGCGCGCAATGTTTCGGCGGTTTCCTGGGTTTCTTTTCGGCGTGTTTCGAGTCGCTGAAACTCCGACTCGTCCGGCGACAGTCCGCGCCGCTGCAGATTTTGGGCGACCGCCGCAAAGTCACGGCGTAACAATGTGGCGTCAAGCACTGACATTGTCCGCGCCGATGGCGGAAAGATAGGCGTCTTCCAAAGTGTTGCCGCCGAATGACTCTCGCATTTCCGATGGCGTGCCCAAAAAGCGAATATGACCGTCATGCAAAACTCCCATGCGCTGGCATATTTCTTCAATGTCCGAAAGCATGTGTGAGGTGAAAAACAAGGTCGCCCCCCGCGCGGCGAGTTTGTGAAACTGCCGCTTGACCAGCGCGCGCGCTTTTGGATCCAGCCCGCTCATCGGCTCGTCTAAAAAGTACATGTCGCGTTGCACCAAAAAACACGCGGCAAGTCCCAACTTTTGCGTCATGCCCTTGGAAAAAGAGCGCACCGGCTTGGTCATCGCCTGTAAATCCAAATCCAAATCGGCAAACATTTGTTCGGCTTCATCGTGCGAATACTCAGCACTTTGCAAACGCATCATAAAACGTAAAAATTGCTCGCCCGTGAGATAGTAGGGGGGAATAAAACGCTCGGGCAGGAATGCAATCCGCCGCCGCGCTATTCGCTTGCGCGCCGAGGTGTCAAACAAAAAAATCTCGCCGCTCTCATAATGACAAAAATCCAACATGCATTTGAGAAATGTGCTTTTGCCCGCGCCGTTGATGCCGGCGAATCCAAAGAACTCGCCTTTGTCCACGGAGAAGTTGATGCCGCGTAACACCGGCACGCCAAAATAGGACTTGACCAAATCGCGGACTTCCAGCGCCGTTTCGCGCGCCGGCGAGGCGTTATCGCCCCGCGTTGTATTTGCATCATCGGTTATCATAGACATTGATTTTCTCCTACGATTACGTACAACACTTCGGGGAAATTATACACTATTTTTTCGGCGGGAGGCAAACGTCCGTCCCGATGATAACCATATGACACCACCGCAAAACGACAGCCTGCGGCGGCGGCGGCGCGTGAATCGGCGCACGAATCGCCCACCATCCATGTCGTCTCACAACGGACGCTCAAACGCCGACATGCCTCCTGTAAAGGCGCCGGGTCGGGTTTTTTGGTCGGCAGTGAATCGCCCGAAATTACCGTGTCAAAAAATTCACCGAGCGCGCATGCATCCAACATCGGAAGGGTGAATTGATGCGGTTTGTTGGTCACGCAACCCAGACGCGCG
>JAWONR010000034.1:0-3831 GCA_033865115.1 Candidatus Persebacter sydneyensis
GCGCCGAATTCACGGGCTTTTGCGCCCATGTCTTCCAGTGCCGCCGCCCGAGCCTTTTCCAGCTCCTTTTCATAAGCGCCGGAACGCCCGCCGACAATATCACGAATGCCCGCGAACAAATCCTTAAACATATTCACGCCCATCACCGCCTCGCCGGCGACAATGCCATGATATTTGGAAATAGTTTGCCCTTCCACCGAGGGCGTTGTGGTAAAAACCATGTCTTTTTCCTCCCTGCGCCGCTTTTTGCGCCACTACGGCTTATTATAGCACAGGGAAAGGAGGAGAAAAGACGCTTTAATTTTGCCGTCTTCGCCTCATTCCCAAACCTGATTTTTGGGGTCATAAACGGCAAATTCCAGCACTTTCGCGGCTCGTTTTTCGCCGTTAATCATCGCTTCCAGCATTGTTCCCGGCTCAGTGTCCTGCGGACGGATATAGGCGAATGCCAACAATTTACCCACTGCATGCCCAAAAGCCACCGATGTCAGCGCACCGGTGCGCTGTTCTCCCGCAAAAACGGCTTCACTCCCCACCCCCTCATAAACGCCGTCACCGTCAATTTCCAAATATGCACACTTCCAACGGAGCGGGTTTTGCGAGGCATGAACAGTCGCCGCTTTGCCGACAAAGTCGGGTTTTTGTAAATCGGCAAACCTCATCACGCCCGCCTCCGGCATTGTCGTTTCGTTGTTCAACTCCCCGGCGCCGGGAAAAGCCTTTTCCATACGCATGGCATTCATCGCAAAAGAGCCGTAATCCGCCGCGTCATGCGGCGCGCCGGCTTCGGAAAGTGCCGCATAAAGCGCGCCAATGGCGACGGGCGCGCCATGAAACTCCCATCCCGATTCGCCTGCATAAGACATTCGACATGCCAACAAATCACCGCCGAAAGTCGCCTCCGACACCCTCAAACGCGGCAAATCCACACAAGACGGCAAACATTCACCGACAATTGTCCGCGCTTTGGGTCCGTTAATAGTCACCGCCGCCCATTCACGGGAGCGGTTATTGAAAATTACCGCATCATTGCCGCGCCGAAAATGCAAATAATCCCACAATCGCCGTTCAAAAAACGCCGCACACGCGATATAAAAACGGTTTTCATCCGGGCGCATAATGGTTGCTTCCAACTCGATTCTCCCGTTGTCAGTTAGAAAATGCGCGAGTCCCATGCGTCCCGGTGACGGCAAACGGTTTGGCGACAACCGGTCAAGAAACGCCGCCGCATCCGTGCCGTGCACTTCTATTTTGGCGAAAGCGGCAATATCCATAATCCCGGCGCGCTCCCGCACTGCCGAAACTTCGGCGGCTACAATATCATCCACAACGGTGTGGCGAAAACCATAAATATCCCGCGCCTCCATGCCTTTGGGCGCAAACCAGCGAGGACGCTCCCAACCGCCGACTTCTTCGTGAACCGCACCTTTTTCACACAATCGCGCATACAGAGGACTTTGTCCGACAGGACGCGCCGCTAAGCGGTTGAAATGTGGAAACGGAATTTCGTGTCGCAACACATAATCTTCCCTCCCTTTGGCGATTTGATAATCACGCCGCGCTTCATCACCAAAACGCCGCGGGTCAAACTCGCGCATGGCGATATCCGCCGCGCCCGAAGTCATCCATCGTGCCAGTTGCGCCGCCAGTCCCGGTCCCCAACCGATGCCAATTTGACAACCGCAAAAACACCAATAGTTTCTCAATCCCGGCGCCGGTCCGACAAGCGGCATGCCGTCCGGCGGATGTGAAATCACGCCATGTACAACACGTCGAATGCCTGCTTTTTCCAACACCGGCACTCTCGCAAGCGCGCCGGCGAGATATTTTTCCACTCGTTCATACTGCGGCGCGAAGAGTTCATTTTCCGCCTCCCACGGCGCGCCGTCATCCCACACGGTATTCGGATTTTCTTTTTCGTAAATGCCTACCAGTCCTGATTTTTGTTCCATTCGCACATAACCCGACACTGAACGGTCATCACGCACCACCGGCGTTTCGGTTTCCAAAGAAGCGAACTCCTCCACCGGTCCGGTCACAAAATAATGATGCGTCATGGAAGTCGCCGGTAAATCATAACCGTTCCACAGCGCGATTTGTCGCGCATATGCGCCACCGGCATTGACGACATGTTCGCAAACAATATCGCCGGCGGCGGTGCGGACTCGCCATTCACCGTTGGCGAGCGGTTGAATATCAGTCACGCGACAGCGACGAATGATTTTCACACCCGCCATACGCGCACCTTTCGCCAACGCAAGAGCCGCTCCCGCCGGATCCAAATGTCCGTCATCCGGAGTATGCAATGCGAGTTGAATTCCATCCAACTGATAAAACGGATGTAATTCGCGAATGCGTTCGGGCGAGACAATTTCAGCGTCAAACGGCATTCCCGCGCAGGTAGAGGCGATATACCGCAACCAATCCGCTTCATCCGAAGAATACGCCATGCGCAAAGAACCACAACCGTGCCAAGTCACCGATTGTCCGGTTTCTTCTTCCAGTCTTTTATACAATCCGACGTTGTAATCCACACACCAGCCAAGTGCGCGGCTGGAAGTGGCGCGAGTGATTTGTCCGGCGGCGTGCCATGTGGAACCGGAAGTTAATTCGGCTTTTTCCAACAGCACGATATCCTTCCATCCTTCGCGCGCCAGATGATAAGCGAGCGCGCATCCCATAATTCCACCGCCGACAATAACCGCCCGCGCCGAAGACGGCGGTGCGGAATCATCTCCGGCGGACGGGAAATTCATAATATGATTATACTGCCATATAATCAATAACCGCAATGAATGACACCGCCATTCTTTCCGCCCGACACTATACCGCGCCCGACATTTATGAGCGGGAGACGGCGCGCATCATGGCGCGCACATGGCAGTTTGCCGGACACGCGTCACAACTCACGCGCACGGGCGATTATTTTGTTTTTGAAATCGCGGGCGAAAATTGTTTTTGCGCGCGGGGCGAAGACGGCGAAATCCGCGCGTTTTACAACGTATGCCAACACCGCGCGCACGCGCTTTTGGAAGACTCGGGCAATGTTCGCCGCATCACATGTCCGTATCATTCCTGGACTTACGAGTTGGACGGGCGTTTTCGCAGCGCGCCGAATGTGCGGGCGGTTCCCGACTTCCCTCGCGATTCCATTCGCTTGCGGCAAATCCGCGCGGAGGTGTTTTGCGGTTTTATTTTTGTGAATTTGGATGATGACGCCGCGCCGATGGATGAGTGGTTTCCAAATGCGCGCGGGCAGATTTTGGAGTTTTTGCCGGACATGGAATCGCGCGCGCCGTTGTTATGGTTGGAGGTGCCGGAGGAGTGTAATTGGAAGGTGTCGGTGGAAAACTATTCCGAGTGTTATCACTGCGCGTTAAATCATCCGACTTTTTCGGCGGGGGTGATTCGTCCGGAGACCTACGACATTCAAGCCCATGGTCATTGTTTGCGTCACACGACCGAGTGTCAGAATTTGGAAAGCATGTCGTATCCGGTGGACATGTCAAAACCGCATGCCGGGGAGTACAGTTCATGGTTTTTATGGCCGATGTTTTCATTTCAGATATATCCCGGCGGCGTTCTCAACACCTATCATTGGCGTCCGACCGGGGCGGAATCGGTGGTGATGTGGCGCGGCTGGCACACGCCGGGCGGGGAAGAATCCGAAGTCATCCACCGTTTGGCAAAACAAGACCGCGAAACCACCGTGGCGGAAGACATACGATTGGTCGAATCGGTGCAACGCGGCTTGCGCAGTCGCGGTTATCGTCCGGGACCGTTATTAATAGACCCAAAAGGCGGCGTCAATTCCGAACATTCCGTCCTAAA
>JAWONR010000035.1:0-3769 GCA_033865115.1 Candidatus Persebacter sydneyensis
GCCGCCAGCATCGCGTCATACACTTCATCAACTATCACCAAATGATTTTCGGATGAACACGATGTCGCATTGTCAAAAATTTTAGAAGCGGTGATTTTTTTCGCCGCAGCAGCAACATCCGCGGTTTCATCAATGATAACCGCCACATTACCCGCGCCCACCCCAATGGCGGGAACTCCACTTGAATAAGCGGTGCGTACATTGCGTTGCGAGCCGGTAACCACGACTAAATCGGCCTGTTGCACCAAACTTTCCGTTGCCGGTTTGGACGGCGGCAACAACATTTGCACCAAATCCGGAGGCGCGCCGACTTTATCCAACTCGGCGCATATTCTTTCCAGCAATATTGCACCGACTTTGGCGCCTTTGGGCGGCGGAGCCAAGATAACGGCGTTGCCGCCTTTTAAGGCGTTAATTGTTTTATTAACCGGTGTCGCCAGCGGGTTTGTAGACGGCGTCAGCGCGGCGACAACTCCTGCCGGGCGGGCAATCTCAATTAATCCTCGTTCGGGTTCTTCATGAATAACGCCGATGGTTTTTTGTCCGCGGATGTCGCGCAACAGTCCGAGTGTTTTGCGCGTGTTTTTACGTTCTTTATCCGCGGCGTTTCCGAGTCCGGTTTCTTCCACCGCCATCTTTGACAATCGGCGGTTGGTTTCCGGTTCCAGCAACGCCCAGCCTACGGCGAGACATGCTTTGTCGACAAACGCCTGTGATTGTGCGGCGAATACTTTTTGTGCGCGGCGCGCGCGGACAACAAGTGCGGCAACGGCATCGGCACCGGCGGAATCCATGGAGTCGGACGTTATTCCGTCAAATCTTTAAGCAGTTCGGTAAGATACGCCTGCCGTTCTTTCCACATGGCTTGCACTTCTTCGCGCGTCATAATGCGTGACGGCGAGCCGGTGCTTTTCATTTTGCCGAGAGTTCTTTTCTCGCCAAACATTTCCGGCACTCGTTCGGCGAGAAAAGCGATGATTTCCGGCGGCGTGCCTTTGGGAGCCATAATGCCGCGGAAATTAACACTGGAATCATCCACATCCACGCCTTGTTCTTTAAAAGTCGGCGTATCGGGTAAAAACTCATGCCGTTCCAAATCCGCCACTCCCAAAATTTTCAAGTTATCGCGGTTGCGAAACGCATCGGAAAGATTGTTAAACCCGGCGAGCACTTGTCCGCCGATGACGTTTTTCATCGCCTGAGTGCCTCCGCCTTTGGTCGGGACATAAGTCATCTCCACGTCGGCGGCGCGTTGAAACTGCAAAAAGGCGATGTGATGACCGACAAACTTACCTGCGCCGTTAATGGTGACTTTCTTTGGATTTGCTTTGGCGTAGCTCACAACATCACTCACGCTGTTAAACTCGCTGTCTTTATTGACAACCAGCACCGCCGGGTCGGCTCCCCAATTGGCTATCGGCTCCAAATTGTCTATGCTGTAAGGCGTCTTAAACACAATGGATTGGGCGATAAAGTGGGGAATATTATATGCCGCCAGTTCATAACCGTTGTTTTTTGCCTTGGTTGCAAACTGAGTCCAACCCACTCGTCCGCCGGCTCCCGGACGGTTGAAAATAACAATGGGAACTCCCAGAAATTCCTCTTTGCCCGATGCCAGAGTGGCAATACGCGCTTGAAAATCGGTCGCACCGCCCGGACCATAAGCCACTACCAGACGAATGGGACGGTCGGGGTCTGGATATTCCGCCGCCAACGACACGGGTGACATGGAGACAGCCAAAGCCGCCAGTGCTGATAAAAATTGACAAAATCTTGTTTTCATAACTAACTCCTTTTTATAAGAAGGCTCTCTCGCCTCGCCAATATAATACCATAAATTCCGGCGAAAACCCACATTTGACGAAAAAAGTCCAAAATTATCCGTTTTTAATCCACCCAAAACGGCTCCGGCACCTGCACCCGTAACAATACTCCAAACAACAAATAAACCAGTCCCAGCAACAGCGCCGTTGCCGCCAGCGACACACCGATACGGCGGGATTCTCCTCCATATATCCACATCAGCGCAAACGCCGCGACCGTTGATGACGGATAAAACCCCACTGTCTCCGCCAAACCCGCATACACAACCATCACGGCGACACCGGGGGCGATTTTGCGCAAAGTTGGAATGGTAAGCGGCGGCGAAGGCGGACGGTGAAAACGCAATCCGAGATTCGCCGCGCAAAACAATGCCAATAATACGGCGGACAATCTCGGGAAAATATACGCCTCCGCCGGTGATGCGGTGAATGAGGCGTACAGTGTGACAATTGCAAAAATCGCAAGACATATATCGCCGACAAACGGCGCAATTCTATCGCGCCAAAACTTCATGACTTACGCGCGCCGAGCAGTGCGCCGGAAACAACGGACACCACCACCAACGCCAATAAAAACAGATTTAACCCGCCGCTAAAGAAATACACCCACACGCCGTCTCCGGCTCCGGCGATAATTCGTCCTTCCACAAAATTGGATTCGGCTATTGGTCCCAGCACCACGCCCAGCACCAAAGGTCCGGCTGAAAATCCATATCGTTGCAAAAACCACATGCCGCCGCCCAGCACGAACATCACCAGCACATCGGAATAAGAGTTTTGTACGCTGTAAGTGCCAAAAACCGCCAGCACCATCACCGCCGCCGCCACAATATTTTGCGGCAGTAAGATTACCCGCGCCGCCACGCGACACAACAACAATCCCAACACCACCATTAATACTTGTCCCACCAAAAGCGAATTGATAAACGTCCATGACACTTCCGGATAATCGGAAAACAAACCGGGACCCGGGAAAATGCCGTGAATCAACAAACCGCCGAGTAATACCGCCGCCGTGGGACTTCCCGGAACGCTCAAAGTCAACAGTGGCACCAGAGAAGGTCCCACCATCGCATTATTGGCGGTTTCGGCGGCGACTACGCCTTCCGGTTCGCCTTTTCCGAAGTTGTCCGGATTGCGACTAAACTTACGCGCTTGGTCATAAGCGACAAGTCCGGCGATTTGTCCGCCGGCTCCGGGCACCAATCCGACCACAACACCGGTGATGGAACCGATAACCATCGCCCGTGTTTTTTGGGCAACGGATTTCACCGCTTTCAACAGCGGACTGGGATGCATGTGCCGCACCATTCCGCCGCCGGGCGGACGCAAAAGCATGTCAATCACTTGCGGCACCGCGAACAATCCGACCAACGCGGCGATAATATTAATGCCGCCTTCCAAATGCGAACTCCATATAAACCGTTCCACGCCTTGTACGCCGTCATATCCGATGGAGGAAATCCACAATCCCAACGCTCCGGCGGCAAGTCCTTTAATCACCGAACCCGAAGCCAGAGAAGCGATGACGGCGACTCCCAAAACCGCCATCCAAAACAAATGTGAAGGTCCGAAACTCAACGCCCATTTTGCGAGGAGCGGTGTAAAAAAGATTAAAACCAAAACACCCAATATTCCGCCGACACCGGACGACAAAAAACTCAATTGCAATGCTTCGGCGGCGCGTCCTTGTATCGCCATTTTGTGTCCGTCCAGCACCGTGGCGATATTGGCAGGGGCACCGGGAATGTTCAACAAAATCGCACTCACCGCCCCGCCCGCCACTGTCGCGGTATACATTGCGCCCAATAAAATCAGTCCGGTTGTCGGTTGGAGATGAAAAGTAAACGGAATCAAAAGCGCCACCGCCATTGTCGGACTGAGTCCGGGCAGCGCGCCCAAAATTAATCCGCCGGCGGTGCCCAAACACAGCGCCGTAAAATTAT
>JAWONR010000036.1:0-3598 GCA_033865115.1 Candidatus Persebacter sydneyensis
ATGGCGAGAATTAAACTGTGTGCGTTTCCGTCTCCGGCGCTTTGATTGTCCGCGGCTTCATTAACCGTGGCGCGAAAGGCGCGGTCAATTTCTTCGTCTCGCTCCCATACTTTGTGCGCGGCGGACAGGTCGTCCCGGTCACGGGCGGCGATGTATTCTTCAAACTGCGCGCGCACATCGCGCGTCATTTTCAGCAGCATGGGAAATATCTTTAAAGTTTCGCGGTGTGTGGCGAACAACTCAATGCTTTGCGCGAAGTTTTTAACATAGTCGCCCATGCGCTCGTATTCGGCGGCGGCGTACAATGAACCGACAACGGTGCGCAAATCTTCGGCGACCGGCTGATAACACGCCAAAACGGCGATGGACTGTCGCAATGCGCGTCCCTCCATTTCATTGAGTCGCGAATCTTTTTGGCGTATCTCTCTTGCGCGCTCCGAGTCCATGTCGGCAAAAGCCGATTCCAAATCGGTCAGTTGTTCGTGCAGGGCGGTTTCCATGTCGCTTAACAACTGCGACATTTTATTCATCTCCCGGTCATAGGCGGGGTTG
The DNA here is from genome assembly GCA_033865115.1 of Candidatus Persebacter sydneyensis. Lineage (GTDB taxonomy): Bacteria > Pseudomonadota > Gammaproteobacteria > Tethybacterales > Persebacteraceae > Persebacter > Persebacter sydneyensis. The sequence goes on from JAWONR010000036.1 coordinate 553, forward strand.
GTGTGGGGCATGGTCTCTTTCATGGTTTTCTCCTATCCGTAGCGGCCGGTAATGTAGGCCTCGGTGCGCTCGTGGCGCGGGCGTGTAAATATGTCATTGGTGTCTCCCACTTCAATCAATTCACCCATGTGAAAAAACGCCGTGCGCCGCGATGTCCGCGCCGCCTGTTGCATGGAGTGAGTGACAATAATGATGGTGTAGTTGCGGCGCAGTTCAAACATGAGCTCCTCCACGCGCGCGGTTGCAATGGGGTCCAACGCCGAACATGGCTCATCCATGAGAATGATTTCCGGCGCGACCGCAATGGCGCGGGCGATGCACAATCGTTGTTGTTGTCCGCCGGACAAATTAATCGCGCGGGCGGAAAGTTTGTCGCGCACCTCCTCCCACAGTCCGGCGTTTTGCAGACTTTTTTCCACAATGTCATCCAACTCGGCGCGAGTGTCGGCGAGTCCGTGAATGCGAGGTCCGTAGGCGACATTGTCGTAAATGCTTTTGGGAAAAGGATTCGGTTTCTGAAACACCATTCCCACGCGCGCGCGAAGTCCGACAACGTCAACGCCGGGGCGGTTAATGTCTTCGCCGTCCAGTAAAATTTCACCGTCGGCGCGACAGTCCGGAAACAAGTCGTTCATGCGGTTGATGCTTCGCAAAAAAGTCGATTTGCCGCATCCCGAAGGACCGATAAGCGCGGTGATTTCTTTTTCCGGCACGGCGAGATTGATGTTTTTTAACGCGTGAAAATCACCGTAATAAACATTAAGTGCGTTTGTTTTAATAATGTCGGCGTTGGCTACCATCTCACCTCCAATTTTTGTCGCAGAAATATCGCCGCCGCATTCATCGTCATCAAAAACCCGAGCAGGACAATAATGGCGGTCGCCGTCAACTCTTCAAAACCCCGTTCGGGACTGTCCGCCCATAGAAAGATTTGCACCGGCAGGGCGGTTGCCGCATCGGTAATTCCTTTTGGAGCTTCGGCAACAAACGCCACCATGCCTATCATCAAAAGCGGCGCGGTTTCGCCCAACGCCTGCGCCATGCCGATAATTGAGCCGGTTAAAATCCCCGGCATCGCCGCCGGCAACACATGATGAAAGACTCCCTGCATGCGAGTTGCGCCCAAACTTAAAGCCCCGGCGAGAAGAGTCGGCGGTGCGGACTTAATCGCCGCCCGCGAAGTGATGACAATGGTCGGCAGAGTCATCAATGACAATGTTAAACCGCCGACCAGCGGAGATGAACGCGGCATGCCAAAAACATTAATAAACACCGACAATCCGAGAAGTCCGAAAATAATGGACGGCACCGCCGCCAAATTGTTAATATTGATTTCAATAAAATCAAACCAGCGATTGCGCGGTGCAAACAGTTCCAAATAAGTCGCCGCCAAAACACCGGCGGGAAATGAAAACAAAAAAGCGAGCAACAGAGTGAAAAAAGAACCCCGTAATGCGCCGCCAATGCCCGCGCGCTCGGCACTGCGTGAATCGGCGGAGGAAAAGAACGACCAATTAAAACTCGTGCGCGCATCTCCACTTTCAAGCAACTCGTCAAGTCGGGCGATGTGTTCAAGCGGAATTTTGCGTTGAACAAGCGCCTCGGCATCGGCGGCGCCTTTTAGATAGGCGTTTGCCATGGAACCGGCGGGCGCCCACACAGTCACGCGCCGTCCGATAATGTCGGGAGATTGTCGCACCATGTCGCGCAACATTTCACCGCCGCCCAGTCCGGCAATTTTTTCAATCTGTTTCTTTTGCCGGCGGAGTTCTCTTTTGTTTCCGTCTTTACTGAGTGATTCCGGAAAACGGTCATGCAACGCGCGTTTGACAAGTTTTTGATAAACAAGCGCCGAAACTTCGCCTTTTTCACCGATGACTTCCGGCGACATGTCAACCGACAAGCGGACTTCGGCGCGCAAAAATCCGCGCCAGCCCCGCAATCCGATGTCGGCGAACAATATTAATAAAAACAACAACGCAAGAGAAATGGCGCCGGCGCCGGCGATGACAAAATACCGCTCGGTGCGGCGGCGGCGTTGAATGTTTGTTATCGCGCTATTCATGAGAAGACTGGTATCGGCGAGACACGTGCAACGCCACAATGTTAAGCAGCAAAGTCAGGGCAAACAATGTCAGTCCCAAGGCGAAAGCGGCGAGTGTTTTGGCGTCGTCAAACTCCTGGTCTCCGGTGAGCAGGGCGACAATTTGAACGGTGACGGTTGTTACCGCCTCCAGCGGATTGACGGTCATGTTGGCGGCGATGCCGGCCGCCATGACAACAATCATCGTTTCGCCGATGGCGCGCGACAACGCCAACAAAATACCGGCGACAATGCCGGGCAGGGCGGACGGCATGACCACATGCATAACCGCTTCAAAACGAGTCGCGCCGAGTCCCAGCGCGCCTTGTCGTAATGACTCGGGCGTGGCAAAAAGTGCGTCTTCGGTCAGTGATGCGATAAACGGCGTGAGCATGATTCCCATCACCAATCCCGCCGCCAAGGCGCTTTCTCCGGCGACTTCCACGCCCAGTGAATCTCCCAAGTCGCGCAACAACGGCGACAAAGTTACAACCGCAAAAAAACCGTAAACAATTGTCGGAATACCCGCGAGAATCTCCAACACCGGTTTGATTCTTCCGCGCGCGGCGGGTGATACAAACTCATACAAATACACCGCGGCAATTAATCCCATGGGCGTGGCAAGCGACATCGCAACGGCGGTGATTAATAAAGTACCGACCAAAAGCGGCAAAATGCCAAATGCGCCGGAGGCGCCGGCTTGGTCTTCGCGAATGGCGATTTGCGGACTCCATGTGTCGCCCAGCCAGAATTCAATTGGAGAGATGAGTTGAAAAAACCGCATTGATTCCGCGGCGACTGTAAAAACAATCCCGACAGTGGTGACAATCGCCAACACCGCCGACAATCCCAACATTGACAATATTACAACTTCCAACCGTTGTTGAAACTGTCGTCCCCGCGTTGCCGCAAGCGTGCGCAACAGGCGTGTGCCGCCAAACAACAATGCGGCGGCAAGTGCGA
>JAWONR010000037.1:0-3514 GCA_033865115.1 Candidatus Persebacter sydneyensis
CCGCCCATCCGGGAGTTTTTTGACGGGCGAATAACTCTATTTTTTTCTGATTTGGAAACATGCGACTGATACGTGTGCGGACTGCTTTCGGTTTTTCTGAATGTCGCCTTCGCATTGCGGAAACAAGCTGTCGCTCATTGCGAGAACCGCGCGGTGATGGAATTTTACCGCGCTTAAAAAGCAAACACAACTCACACTGAGACATCGTATAAAAACCGGGATTGACTTTTTTCTTGTCCCAGACAAACGCCACGGTCACCCATTGAAAATCCCATGCTTTTCCCAAATCCATCGCCTGGTCCAAATGCGGTGATGAACTCCACATAAACAACAGTGCATTTTGTTCGGCGATGTCGGTTATTGGCCAGCGTGACATTTCGGCAAGAGTCGCCGTGGGATAGTGTCGTAATGCGCTGCCAGTGTCGCGTCCGCCGGCACCGTTATGCTGGGATTGTCCCTTGTAATCCCACGGCGGGTCGGCGTATAAAATATCAAACCGTTCGTCGGGCAGAGGCGGAAAACCAGCGGACGACAAGGCGTTTTTGTCGTTTTCGTGGGGCAACTGTTTGCGAACGGGCATGGGCGGATTATAACAGGCGCGCCCGATGCGACAAACCAACAATGAGGTTTTGTCCGCCAGTTGTGCGACAATGATGTTTGTGGCAAAACTTCCGGCTTTTGAAAATCATTCCGCGCAAACGCACGCGTATACGACATGTTATATGTGCGCCTGCCGTTGCGGCGTCCGCCTGACTTTGGAAGACGGAAAGATTCGTTTTATCCAGGGGAATCCCAATCATCCGGTCAATCGCGGCGTGTTATGCGCCAAAGGCAACGCCGCCATCATGAAACAAACTTCGCCCGCAAAACTGCGGGCTCCCATGATGCGAAAACCCGGCACTGAACGCGGTGACGGTGAATTTGTGCAAGTTTCTTGGGAGGAAGCGTTGGATGTGCTAACTGCGCGACTCGCCGCCATTCGCGCCGATAACCCAAACAAACTCGCGTTTTTTACCGGACGCGACCAAATGCAGGCGCTCACCGGATTATGGGCGCGACAATTCGGCACCCTTAATTGGGCGGCGCACGGCGGATTTTGTTCGGTTAACATGGCCGCCGCCGGATTGTTAACTCACGGCTATTCATTTTGGGAATTCGGCGAACCGGACTGGGAACGGACTCAATATTTCATGCTGTGGGGAGTCGCCGAAGACCATGCTTCAAACCCGATTAAACTCGGATTGAAAACATTAAAAGAACGCGGGGTAAAAATCACCGCCATTAATCCCGTGCGCACCGGTTATCAAGCCATCGCCGATGAATGGATTGCCGTCACTCCCGGCGGAGACGGCGCGTTGGCGTTGGCGTTGGTTCATGTGTTGTTGCGCGAAGGACAGGTGGATGAAGATTTTTTGCGGGAGCGGACAAATATGCCGTGGCTGGTGGATGATGACGGTTTGTTTATTAGAGACGCCGAAGGACAGCCAATGATGTGGGACGGAAACACCGCGGTGTCGGTTTTTTCACCGGACGCCGAACCGCAATTGTGCGGCGAATGTGTCTTGCCGGACGGAAGACCGGCGCGCACGGCGATGACTTTGGCACTGACTGAATATTTGAGCGATGACTATTCACCGGAAACAATGTCGAAACATTGCGGCGTGGAGCCGAAAACAATTCGCCGTCTCGCCGCCGAGTTGGCGCATGCGGCGTTTGCCGCGCCGGCGGAAGTCAAAACACCTTGGACGGATTGGCGCGGACGGCGGCATGAATCTTTTGTCGGTCGTCCGGTGTCCATGCATGCGATGCGCGGCGTGTCTGCTCATGCCAACGGTTTTCAGAGTTGTCGGGCGTTGCATTTGTTGCAGGCGGTTTTGGGCTCGCTGGATTGTCCGGGCGGACATTTGGCAAAACCGCCGTATCCCAAACATCCGCCGGCGGTGCCGTGTCCGGCAAAAACATCCGCCGCCGAAACACCGCTTTCCGCTCCGCCTCTGGGAATGCCGCGCGGACCGGAAGATTTGGTGGTTGATGAAAACGGCGCGCCGTTGCGTATTGACCATGCTTTTTCGTGGGACGCACCGCTCGCCGCACACGGCATGATTCACAATGTCATTGCCAATGCCGCGCGCGGAGAGCCGTATTCAATTGACACATTGTTAATTTTTATGGCGAACATGGCATGGAACTCCGCGCTTAATCCGGATGAATCAACCGCCGCGCTGAAAGCGAAAGATGAAAACGGCGATTATCGGATTCCATTTGTCGCGGTGGTGGACGCTTTTCATTCTGAAACAGTGAACTACGCCGATTTGGTTTTGCCGGACACCACTTATTTGGAACGGCATGATGCGATTTCAATGTTGGACCGTCCGATATCCGAACCTCATGCGGCGTGTGATGCGATTCGCGCGCCGGTGGTGGAACGCGAATACGACACTCGTCCGTGGCAGGAAGTCTTGGTGGAGCTTGCGGCTCGGCTTAAATTACCGGAATTTGTCGGCGAAGACGGCGCGCCAAAGTATTCGGGTTATGAGGACTTCATCGTGCGTTATCAACAAGCGCCGGGCATTGGATTTTTGGCGGGTTGGCGGGGCGAAAACGGCGACCAAGATTTGCGCGGCGCGCCCAATTTACAACAATGGCAAAAGTATGTGGAGAACGAATGTTTTTACCGCCGCGAGTTGCCGCCTTCTACGCGTTATTTTCGTTTTGCCAATCGTGACTATTTACAATACGCGCGCGAAAACGGCTGGATAACATCGGACACGCCGATGTTTGTTCAACTATACAGTGAAATTTTGCGGAAGTTTCAACGCGCCGGAGAAGGACACGGCGAGCATGTACCGCCCGCCGAACATCAACGCCGCCGCATGCGCCGTTATTGTCGTCCGTTGCCGTTTTTTTATCCGCCTCCCGCGGCGGGCGGAGAGTATCCGTTTTATGCGGTGTCACAACGTCCGATGTTTATGTATCACTCGTGGGATTCACAAAATGCATGGTTGCGACAAATCGCCGCCGACAACTACATTCACATTAACCGCGCGCGCGCGGCGGAGTTGAAAATCAAAGACGGCGACTGGGTTTGGATTGTTTCGCCGCACGGACGAGTCGGCGCGCGCGCCAAATGCATGGACGGCGTCGCCGCTGATACGGTATGGACATGGAACGCCATCGGCAAACGCGAAGGCGCATGGGGACTTTTGCCCGGCGCGAACGAACACAGTGAAGGGTTTTTGTTAAATCATGTCATTGGTGATTTTGCCGCGGCGGAAGAAGACGGCGCGCCGCTGCCAAACGCCGACCCGATTACCGGACAAGCGGCCTGGTATGACCTGCGCGTGGACATTATTAAAATGAGCGCCGAAGAATCCGCCGCACGTCAAACACCTCCGCCGGATTCCAATTCCAAACCATTGCGTTATATCGCCGGCAAAGCGGTCAATCTTCACCGCTCGCTAAAAGACACTTTGACGGGTTAATCTTTTTCCAATTCCGCCGATTCAATTTCACG
>JAWONR010000038.1:0-2963 GCA_033865115.1 Candidatus Persebacter sydneyensis
TTAAAACGGCATTTCGAAATAACGGCGTTCGAAGGCGGCGAAAGCGGCGCCGAATTGTCCAACGGCGAGATAAAAATCGCCTTCGGATTTAACGGCAATATCGGCGAAAAATTCCTCCAACCACGGCGCCATGTGGGCGGAAAATATTTTATGCTGACGAGAATGGGCGAGGGCGGCGGCACTGTCGTTTGCGGTTTCTTCTTCGCATAAAACCGCCATGGTTTCGCATAATGCGCCGGCATGGTCTTCGGGCTCGTGCGCGTCTTGTTTTCGACTTAATCCCAATTGTTTTAAATCAACGCGCAATGCCGCCAGTGGTTTGTCCATCATGTTGCCGCTAATGTGCCACGAGCCATAAGGCACCACTTTGCCGCGTCCCAGTCCGATTAATAACTCCTGATAATCTTCCGCCGCCCGCGCCGCGTCTCCCGCCGCCGCCTGCTTTAATGACAACAAGGCGCGTCCGCAAGCGTCATCTGCGTCTTTGGCGACGGGCAACGCGGCGATTTTTTGCAACAATGCCTTGTCCGGCGGCGCGGTTAATGTCGCCGCCAAAATTCGATATGCGTTGGCGCGCGCACTCATTGGTCAAACATGTCGCGGACGCGACAGTCTTCGCACAAACGCAACCGCCGCCGTTCTTTTTCGGTTTTAAACATCCAGTGCGATTTTAGCTTTTCTTCCATGCGCGCAATCATGCGCGAGCCGGCAAACGGCTTGTTGCACTGCAAACATAAAAACGGCTTGTCTTCGTTAAGCACCCGTGACTGTCGCCGCTCATCGGCGCGCAACAACAGGCGAGGACGAAGCTGAATGGCGTCTTCCGGACATGCTTTTTCGCAAATGCCACATTGCAAACAGTTTTCTTCCACAAAAGACAATCTCGGCAAATCTCCCCCGGCGCGCACGGCGGACACCGGACATGCCCCCGCGCACGCCATGCACAGAGTGCATTTTTCCGTTGAAACAATTATTTCTCCAAACGGCGCGCCGGCGGACAGTGAAATTGTCGGCGGTGCGTTTTCAGCGGCGGCGGCAAGATGTGTGAGCGCCATAAAAAACATGGTGCGTTTGTCATTGTCCGGCGCAAAACGCGCGGGTGAGACAATTTCCGATGTTTGCGCCGGGCGAATTGACTCCGGTTCCTCCGTGATTGTCACCGTGTGCGGCAATCCCATAGATTTGATGATGTCGCAGACAGTCTTCGCCTGAGCTTTTGCCTGCGCCGCCAATTGTGGATTGTCGGCGAATATCACAACACCGGCGGCGCCAAATGCCAATGCACAAAGCCAGATTTCCATACCCGCCGCGCCGGCTTCTTCCACCGCCGCCGGAATTAATGCCGCGTCTTCGGGAATGACATGTCCGCTTTCGGCGGCGTAAAAAACCACTGTCGGCGCGCCGTTGTCATGTTGGCGATAGGCGGTGATGGCGTTTTGTAACGCCCGCAAAGTGTCGGCGGGCGGAGGATAGGCGTAACGCATCGCTCCGCTTGGACAAGTCAGTGTGCATAGTCCGCATCCTTGGCATAAGTTGGGATTGACGCGCACTTTATCGCCCGCCGATTCCACCGCCCGCGCCGGACATGCGTCAATACATCTTTCACAACCGCGCACGCCGCTTGTGCCGTGCGCGCATATGGAAGGGTCATAGGCAAAATAACGAGGTTTATGAAAAGTCCCCTGCATGTTTTCGGCTTCGGACAATATTGTTGCCGCGTCCGATTCACCGGCGGCAAAATAACCGGGCGGCAACACCGACAAACCGGGAGAAAACTTCATCGCCAGCGGCGGATGATAAAAGTCGGCGACAACATCGGCGGCGCGTGTTTCGCCGTCTTCGCGGGTGATCTCAAACGAGCCCAAAAAACCACGCACCGTTCGCACCGGCCAATCATCGCCAAATAATAACAACGGTTTTTGTTTAAGTTTGGCGGCGGCGGTTTCGACATCGGCGCGATGTTCGGACGGCGCCAAAACGACAATGCGCCCGCGCGACACATATTCCACCAAATCGGTCGGCTCCGGTTTAATTGTCGCCAATGCATCCAACGCCGCCTGACGTGCTTGCATGTCCGTTGTCATAACATCATCCGGTTTTAGAATCGTCCGCCGATTCGGACATGGCGCTGTTTTCGGAGTTGGAATCGTTGTCGGAATTGTTTTCCGGCTCGTTTTGCGATTCTTCCGTTGTGTTTTGTGGGTTTTGCGCGTCTTTTTGTGATTCTTCCGAATCATCGGATTGTTCGTTCATCGCTTTTTGGATTCGCTCTTTTTGCCGCCGCATTTCGGCGGTAATAATGTCGCCCAGCGGCGCAAACTCGGTAAAGTCGTCGTCGTAATCATCCAACCCGTCTCGGATGTTAAATTTGCCGGAGAAAAAGATTTGGCGCAATGCGCGGCGGCGCAAGGTTTCGCTGACTTTTGGCGACATAAATCCGCTGATGTCATCATCCGCAGAGAGTGATTCCACCGGCGGCATGTCTTCATCGGTCGGCGGAGGCGGTTGCGATTCCGCCGGCGGTTGGGCGGGTGTTTCGGTTTTATCTTCCGATTTGCGCCGCGACCAGCGCGACAAAAAACTTTCATCAGTCGGCGCGGCGGTTTTGGATGGATTATCGGATTTCATTTTCGTTTACGCACTTTTTTCTCTTCCGGACGATAATGGGCGATGACAAATTGCTCGACCGGTTCCACAATCCACTGCGGCATCGGTGCGGATAATATTTCATCATCCGTTTCGCCGTAGCCGGCGGCTTCTTCGCCGGAGGCGGTAATGCAAACCGGGCGGGTTTCACCGTTTTCTTTCCGACAAACGACAAACAAACGAGGCGAGTCAGTGCTGACATTCGCCCAATAACTCTCGCATGATTCCCGGTTTAGATGAAGTTTCAACCCGCGCCATAAAGTCATGGATGCGCCGTTTTGTTCGGACGACAATGTTTCGTTTTCATCATTGCAAGG
>JAWONR010000039.1:0-22069 GCA_033865115.1 Candidatus Persebacter sydneyensis
ATTTCCGTTTTTTCTTTTTCTTTTGCCACATCCAAAGCCGTCTTACCCGCTTCACCTTTCAAACTAACATCCGCGCCCTCGGCGAGAAGCAGTTTGACGACTTCGGTGTTGCCTTCCTTGGTCGCATACATCAACGCCGTCCAGTTCTGTTGTCCCCTTGCATTGAGCTCCGCGCCGGCGACAAGAAGCATTTGGACAATATCCAAATGATCTTCATGAGACGCATGCATCAACGCCGTCACGCCGCTATCCCTCACCGCATTTGAATCCGCGCCGGCGGCAAGAAGCATTTGGACAATATCCAAATGACCCTCCCTTGACGCATATATCAACGCCGTCGCACCGCTATCCCTCACCGCATTTGAATCCGCGCCGGCGACAAGAAGCATTTCGACAATATCCAAATGACCTTCATGAGACGCATGCATCAACGCCGTCACGCCGTTATCCCTCACCGCATTTGAATCCGCGCCGGCGGCAAGAAGTGTTTGGACGATAGTGAAATGGCCTCTGTGTGACGCATGCATTAACGCCGTAAAACCGCCTCTACCCGCCGCATTTAACTCTGCGCCAGCGGCAAGGAGCGCTTGAACAATATCAATATGACCCTCCCTCGCCGCATGCTTCAATGCGCTCCGACTGGATTTCGATATCACATTCGGGTTTGCCCCCGATGCAAGAAGCATTTCGACAATTTCAACGTTATTACTCTCCACCGCGTCCACCAACGCCGTCCAGCCGTCTCTTCCCACCGCATTCGGATTTGAGCCGGCGGTAATAAGAATGCCGGCAATTTCAACATTACCCTCCTTCGCCGCATTCATCAATGCCGTCCGACCCGCCAATGTCGCATTCGGATTCGCACCGGCGTCCAACAATTCCCGGGTTTTGACGACATTGCCGTCCTGCGCCCAATAATGCAAATCGGCGTTCCTCTTGGCCGTCATGGAAACATTAACCGCCGACCCCACGGCAACCGCCACCATCCCCGCAAATACCAACGCCGCCTTGCCCATAATCCTTTCCTTTTTCCTTTAACCTTTAATTAAAAAAGACGAAAACCGCCCCGCCATATCCCGTCATTGTATCCCATTATTCATGAATCAACAATAACACCGGACGCGCTTTAAAAAACAACCCGGCGCAAAACGCGCCGGGTTGGGGGAAGAAACAAACCGCAAACGGTTAGAGTTTGCTGCCCGTCTCCTTCAGCCCGGTGCCGGGGTCGTGCGGTTTCTTGAACGGCGTTGCCACCACTTCCGCATCCACCATGCCGCCGTATTGGTCGGGCAAATTGACGCGCAATTTGCTGCCGATATCGGCGTATTTTATCGGTACAAAAGCAAAGCCGATGTTGCATTCTTGCGTCGGTGAAAACCACGCCGACGTAATATACCCCACCAACGAGCTGCCTTTGTCGTCAAAGACATGATAAAAATCGGACGGATACCATTCTATGCTTTTACCGCCCATGCGCACGCCGCACAACCGGTGTGTCAAGCCCGCGTCTTTGATTTTTTGCAATGCCGCCTTGCCGATAAAGTCGTCCTTGCCAAAATCAACCTGCCAGCCAAGACCGATTTCGAACGGATTGACTTCCTGGTCCATGTCCTGCCCCCAGGATAAAATACCGGCTTCTATGCGGCGGTGATGACCCGGTGCGATAACGCGCAAGTTAAACTCCTTGCCCGCTTCCAACACCGCATACCACATGTCTTCGGCGTACTTCGTGGCGTCGTACAAATAAATCTCATAACCCGCCTCCGCCGAAAAACCGGAACGCGAAATAATTACATCGCGGCCCCCGACTTTGCCTTTCATCAACCCGTAATACGGAACGTCGTCTATTTCCGGGCCGAATATCTTGCGCATCATATCGCCCGACTTCGGTCCTTGGATTTGTACCGGCGCCACGTCTATCTCGTGAATCTCCACGTCGAACTTGCCAAAAGCGTTTACGCCTTGAAGCCACAACTCCAAATCGGAATCGGACAACGAAAACCAAAACTCGTCTTCGGCCGGACGCAACATCACGGGGTCGTTCAACACGCCGCCGTATTGATTGCACAAAATAACATAACGCGCCTTCATCACACCACAGGAAGACGCCTTACGAGTGATGACCATGTCCACGAATTTCTCCGCGTCCGGTCCCTTCACTTGAATCTGACGCTCCACCGCGACGTTCCACATCGTCACATGTTGAGTCAAATACTCATATTCCTTCATCAAACCGCCGTCTTCCGGTTTAATATAGGCGCGTGGATGATAAATACGGTTGTACACCGAATGACACCAACAACCGGCCTCCTGAGACAAATGCCAGTACGGACCTTTGCGTATGCGCTGGTCAATCAGAATGCGTGAGCCTTCGGCTGCAACGCCTTCCATTCCCGGGTTGTCGCGAGAATCGCCGCTTTGGCGAAGTTGAATCGGCACCTGACGCGGCTTGAGCAACGACTGGTCGGAAGGCCATGTGGCGCCTGCTTCCGAAAGTTTTTTAATAGACATGGGTGTTCTCCTTATTATTACAAATTAATGAACGTTTTGAACATCGTCGGATACCCGCATACTCTGCGACTCCGAGATGATCGCCAGGGTTTCCCGAACCGCTCCAAATGGATAAAAATGGAGATGCACCGGAAAATCATAACGCCGTACAGCAAGACGACCGGCTATCTCGGCCATCATTCCCTCCGGCGAAAAATTAACAAGTCCCACGGTTTTGCCAAACTGACGGCGAAAAAATCCCAATGAACGGCCTATGCCCGAAATCATCGCAAACTTCAACAACTTCTTGGTGTTCACTCGCCCAGCCAATCCCAATCGAACCGGAACCGCAATGTTTTCGGATTTCAACCAGTCCAAAAAATCAAAATACGGCGTCACCGCAAAACAAAATTGTGTCGCTATAAACGCCTCTAAATTGTTTTCAGCCGCGTAGTTTAACTTTGCCAACAACGCCGCACGCATCACTTTCCGCGACTGCTCCGGATGGTCTTCCGGATGACCGGCAAAACCCACGCGAACCGCCCGATGACGTTGTAATACGCCGGTCTCCAACATCTGCATGACATTGTCAAACTTGCCCGCCGGCGGATTGTCTCCGCCTCCCAAAAACAAAAACTCACGCACGCCCACACCCGACATGCCGGCGACAATGCGCTCCAACTCGTCTTCATCGGTGACATTGCGGGCCGCCACATGAGCCACCGGCGTCATGCCGTCGTCAATCAACTGTCCCGCCGCGCGAATGCCGGCGGCGACATCGCCTTGGCGAAAATGCGGAATAAACACCCGTGAGTCCGGCTCCAAATATTCACGCCACTCGTCCATTTTTCTAATATCCGCGTTCAATACTTCCACGCTCAATTCGCTGGTCAGTCGCGATGAAGTCGCTACGACACCGCGGTCTTCCACCAATTTCTCGCGCGCCCGTGACAGTAACATTTCCAAACATTCCCACACCATCAGACGGCAATCTTCTATATCTTGCGCCGCCTCTTCCTTCAGAGTGAAACTCAACCACGCACCGTGTAATACGGAAATAATCATCATCGCCGCGTATTCCGCGCGCTCATCGGGGCGGTGTGCGCCGGTTTCGCGGAAAATCTGCCGCAAATAACCCCGTACATTGCTGTATAAACGGCGATTGTATATCTGCCGCACCCGTCCGAGTGATTCAAAATGCTGGGCTTCCACCCAAAATGCAAGCCAGACATTGGCGGCGCGGTCGTTACTTTGTTCTTCGCCGAGCACGGCTTCTATCACCGCCCACAATTTGCCGCGAGGACCTTCGGCGCGAGAGCATCCTTCCACCACTTTGGAGTGCATTTCGTCCAGCAACTTCCACATGGTTTGTTCCAGCAAATCTTCCTTGCGCGGGAAGTAGTTCTGGATGGTTGTCGTGGAAACATCAGCCAATTCGCTGATTCTGGCAATTGTCGCGTCCGAAAAACCATGTTGATATATGGCGTCCACCGTTGCGGCAATCAGACGCCCACGCATCTCTTCGCCTTTATCGGGTTGTTTCTCTGCTAATGCCATTGATGACTCCCTCGGCAACCGCCGCTTACTCTCATTTGTTATTATGACACATATTTTGGCGCTTTGTGTCATAAATTACAAAAAATATTTAATTTTGTGGTAAATAATACCAAAAACCTATATTCCATTGTGCTTATATGCCAAATTTTGCAGATAGACGAGTAAAAACATCATTTTTTTCCTCTTCCGCTGGCGAAGAATGTCGCAAAAATAGCGGGATAGACGGGAAAATTGTGTATAATTCTGCTTTCGCTGCCAAAGGGGCGGCAACAAGGGCAACGGCATTTATGAGCGATTGGACGGGGTTAATTCCTTCCGTGCGCGGTATGCGCGATTTGTTGCCGGCGGAGACCGGTGATTGGCGGCGTGTTGAATCTATTGCCGCCGCGTGCTTTTCGCGCTATGGTTACGGTGAAATTCGAACGCCGATTGTAGAACGGCGGGCGTTGTTTGCGCGACAACTTGGCGAAGACGCTGATATTGTCCAAAAAGAAATGTATGTTTTTCCTGAACGTTCATCGGGTGATGAATTGTGTCTGCGTCCGGAGGCGACAGTGCCAACCGTGCGCGCGGTGGCGGCGGCGAGTATGTATCGCGGCGGACTTGCCCGTGTGTGGTATGGCGGTCCGATGTTTCGTCACGAGCGCCCGCAAAAAGGACGTTATCGACAGTTTTGGCAACTCGGCGCGGAAGCCATTGGCTCCGGTGCGCCCGACCCCACCGTTGATGCGGAACAAATTATCATGCTCGCGGATTTGTGGAAGAGTCTCAATATCGGCGACAAAATGAAACTTTCCATCAACAATCTCGGCACGGCGGAAGAACGCGGCAAATATCGCGCTGAATTGTCGGATTATTTTCGGAGTCATATTAAGGATTTGGATGAAACGGCGCAAGCTCGGATTGACGGCAATCCCATGCGCATATTGGACAGTAAAGATGAAAAAACCGCCGCCATCGCCGCCCGCGCGCCAAAAATAGAATCGGTGTTGGGAGAAGAATCACGCCGCCATGTGGAAACGGTAAAATCTCTTCTCAAAGCCGCGGACGTGGTGTTTGAAGAAACACATTCTTTGGTACGCGGGTTGGACTATTATAATTTAACCGTGTTTGAATGGAGCGAGAAAGGCGATGAACGCCGGCAAAACGCCGTCTGTGGCGGCGGTCGCTATGATGGGTTATCGACTCAAATCGGCGGCCCGCCATTGCACGGTTGCGGTTTTGCATTGGGACTTGACCGATTAGTCGCGTTGTCGGGCGTTGGTGATGAAACACCGCCGGATTGTTTTTTGGCGGTCGCCGGCGCCAGTGACACTTATTGTGCGCGGGCGGCGGCAATATTACGCGCCGGCGGATTGTCGGTATGGCAACACAGCGGAGGCGGCAACATAGCACGTCAATTTAAAAAAGCCGATGCCATGAAAACGCCGCTGGCGGTCATTGCCGGCGAAAAAGAAGAATCCAAACAAATCTTGACCATTAAACGTTTGCGCGACGGTGTACAGCGGGAAACGGCGATTGACAACGCCGCCGCCGCCGCCGCCGAATTATACGGAGAACAACTATGAGCCATGAAGACGAATTGACAGAACGCGCATTTGAAATTTGGCGCGTTTATAAATTTCACATTATCATCACCCTGCTGATGATTGTATCGGCGGTCGCGGGACTGTCATATCAATCCGTTGTCGTACAGGAACAGCGACGGGCGACGGGTATTGCGTTGTTTAAATTAATCAGCGCCGCCGAAGCCAACGACTTAACAACGGCAAAAACCGTGTTGGAGGAAATTGACGGTGACTCCTTTCCCAAAATGCATGGTTTGGCGCTTGCGGCATTGGCCGCCGCACAAAACAAAGCCGGTGATTATGCCGATGCCGCCGACGCCCTTCGAATCGCGGCGGAAAATGAAACTGATGACGGACTTCGCCAAATCATAATCTTGCGACTGGCGGAAGCACTGATTAACGACGGCAAAACCGAAGAAGCGTTGGCGATATTGGAGGAAGAATCACCCGCCTCGCCGGATATGAGCATGTTGTTTATTGAGCGGCGAGGCGACGCCTATTACGCCGCGGGAAAACCGCAACTCGCGCGCGAAGAATACCAAAATGCACGAGCGAGCGCCTTGGAACAAAACCCGCAATATGCGGCGTTGCTTGATATAAAAATTTCCGCCACCGCCTCTTTGCCTTCCGCGGCGGAAGATGAAAACGCGGTGGAAGACGAAAACAACGGGGAATCACAATGATGCGGCTGTTGGTTGCGGTGTTGTTGTTGTCCGGTTGTGGCGGCGTGACGGCGGAAAACTCCGGTGACGGCGCGGAAAATCCCGATGAAGGCGCGACAATTGTCATGAACTGGGAGCGGGTTGTCGGTCCCTATTCTCGGTTGTTGCGTTCATCAACGACGGACGACGATTTAGTTTGCGCGATTAACGCGCGCGGCGAAGCGTTTATATTAAACAGTGAAACCGGCGGCGACGAGTTTCCATCTTTTATCATGTTTGACGTCGGCGGCGTTGTCACCGGTGGTGCGGGTTGTGGCAACGGCGTTATCGCGGCGGTGCGCGAAGACGGCTTGTTACGCGTGCATGATTTTTCCGGCGATGCGTTGTGGGAGGCGGCGTTACAAACCCGCGTGACTTCTCCGCCGCTGGTCAGTGACGGCAGTGTCGTGGTGATGGGACATGACGGTCGCATCAGTGCTTATTCCGCGCGTTTGGGAGAGTTGTTATGGCGTTATGTTTCGCCTCTTAAAAACTTACTGCGAACGCCGTTGGATTCTTCACCGGTTAGCAGCGGCAGTGTCATTTACGCGGGCATTGACAACGGTGTTATCGTGGCGTTGCGGCGCGACAACGGACGAGTGTCATGGAATAAAAGAATTGCTTCGGCGCGCAGTTCGCATTCTTTCGCCAACATTTTGGATGTCACTACGCCGGTGATTCGGGGTAATGTCGTATGCGCGGCGGCGTATCAGGGACATGTCGGTTGCATGAACACCAACCGCGGCACGATATTGTGGCGCATGCCGTTTTCATCGGCGACTCGTGTTGCCATTGGCGATTCTCGTTTATTTGCGGCGGATTTGGACGGCAATATCAGCGCGTTTTCATTGAAAGACGGCGAGCTGTTGTGGAACAAAGAATTAGGCGATGCAACATCGGTGGCGATGACGGACGGCGCACTATTTGTTGGTTTGAACAGCGGACTACTCACGGTATCACCGGAAACCGGTGATACTTTGACATCCATCAACACCAACGGCGGTGTCACTTATCTTTCGCCGTTTGGGGAAAACGAAGTGTTGGGTTCAACAATCAGCGGCGGAGTTTTCCGCGCCTCGTTCATAAACAAGACAAACTAACGCCGTTAATTTGTTGTCTTTTTTGTTTTAATAAAAGATAATTCGCACGTATTTTTACGCGGCGCGGCATTACAAGCGTATTATTTTAAATTGACCAGTGCCACGGCAAACGCCGCCGCACCCTCTTCTCGTCCGACAAAACCCAGTCGTTCAGTGGTTGTGGCTTTCACGCCGATTTGTGAGATATTCACCGCCGCCGCCGCCGCCATGTTGCGGCGCATCTCTTCAATATGCGGTGACAATTTCGGACTTTGCAACACAACTGACGCATCAATATTAACAATATCACCGCCCGCCGCACGTACTTTTTCCGCCGTTTGTGAAAGTAACATCATACTGTCGGCATTGGCATAAGCGTCATCAGTGTCGGGAAAATGCTCTCCAATATCGCCCAGCGCCAATGCGCCGAGCAACGCATCACACACTGCGTGCGCCAACACATCGGCATCGGAATGTCCCGCCAAACCGCGTGCGTTGGGAATATGAACGCCGCCTAAAATCAACTTTCGCCCGTCGGCAAAAGCATGCGCGTCAAAACCGCAACCGATGCGAATTGTCATGCCGAATCAGCGCGCGCCGACAATATTGCCGCCGCCAGGGCGAAATCTTGCGGTCGGGTAATTTTAATATTCGCCGCCTCGCCTTCAATCAACAACGGCGTATAACCGGCATGTTCCATCGCCTGTGATTCATCGTCAAACTCATCGCCGCCGGACAACGCTTTTCTTAACGCGCCGGCGCGAAACATTTGCGGTGTCTGCGCAAAATAAACACCGCGCCGCGAAAGAGTCGTACAAGCGCGTTCATTCTCTCCGCTTTTCAGCGTATCACCCGCCGGCAACGCCAAGAGTCCGCCGGTGTCATCCGCACCCGCCGCCGATAAAAATCTTGCCAATGTCGCATCATCCAAACATGGACGAGCGGCATCATGCACCAACGCCCAATCATCATCGGGCAATCCCTCTAAACCGGCGCGCACTGATGCCGCGCGAGTTTCACCGCCCACCGGCAATATTTCCGGTGATGGCGCACATTCCTGCAATATTGTTTGCGCGGTTGTCGCGGCGTCGGGCGCGGTAATAACACGGACATGCGTAATATTGTCGCATCGCAAAAACGGACGCAGAGCGTGCCACAACACCGCCCGTCCGTTAATGTCGGTGAATTGTTTCGGCGTGTCGCCGGCGCGGGCACCTTTTCCCGCCGCCGCAATGATCGCCCAACAAGTCATATCCGCTCCGCCGCGGCGGTATTAACCGGCGGCGGAAGAGTCGTCGGATTCTTTGGCGGCGGCAACAGCGGCGTTTTGGTTTTCCTGAACCTGCAGTTGGTCGCGCATGATATTTTCCGCCTCCATTTGCGCGGTGTGTTCGCGCATTTTTTGATAATGCACAAACCCGGTGCCGGTCGGCACCAGTCGTCCGACAATGACATTTTCTTTAAGTCCGCGCAGTCGGTCGCGTCTTCCCGCCACCGCCGCTTCGGTCAGCACCCGCGAAGTTTCTTGGAACGACGCCGCCGAGATAAAAGAATCAGTCGCCAGAGACGCTTTGGTGATTCCCAAAAGCATCGTACGCGCTTTAGCCGGCGCCTTGCCTTTCTTCTCCAGTTTGGCGTTAATCTCCTCCAACTCGTGGTGCATCACCTGGTCGCCCGGGATAAGATACGAATCACCGGATTTGGTCACCGTTCTGCAGCGCAACATTTGGTGAATAATCACTTCAATATGTTTGTCGTTGATATTGACGCCCTGCAGTCGATAAACATCCTGCACTTCGCCGACAATATGTTCCACCAGCGCGCCCACGCCGCGCATCGCCAAAATTTCGTGCGGGTTGCTGTCGCCGTCGACAATTTCTTCACCTTTGCTGACTCGGCTGCCGTCCTGCACCAAAATCGTCCGTCCTTTGGGCACGGTATGAAACGTAGCGGAGATGATCTCCACCGTCTTTTCACCGCCTATGGCTTTTTCGATTTCCAGTTTGGCGCTAATTTCCTCCAAACCAGTCTGAATGTTTAATTCATACTGTGCCGCGCCGGGGTCGGCTTCGGGCGCGGGTGTTGCCTTATATTCGTCGTCAATGCTGCCGATTTTATTGCGCCAGTCGTTCAGTTTGGTCTTGTACTTTTTCTCTTCGGTGAGAGATTCCAGTTGTGTCGCCGCCTGGGTCACCGAATCGCGAAAGACGTCATAGTCCGGGTTTTTGGACGTTGATTCTTTGTTGGCGACCAGCGTTTGATTTGTTTCTTTCGCCCATTTTTGCAGCGCGCTTGGGGCGCCCTTCCACTTGTCGGGATGCGAGCGTTGAATAAAGCCGTTATACCACCGCTTCATGCTGGTCACCAGTTTTTTGCGCTGTGGATTTTTTTCCACCACGCTGTTCATTGCTTTTTCCAAATCCAACTCCGCCCGCGCAACGAGTGAGAGTAACCTATCGGCGTCATCCGGCGCTTTTGCCGTTTTGTCGATGAAGTTTTGCGCCCATTTCTTAAAATACACCGGCGCCTTGTCGGGCGGACATAAATTAATAAGTTGATTGCGCATATCAGAGACGGGATTGCCGGCGTCCTGATTCGCACTTTCGCGAATTTGCAAAAGTCCGCCTATTTTTGCATGCACTTCGGCAAGCACGTCGCCTTTTTTAACCTGGGCGCCGCTTTTGATTTTAATTTTAAAATGAGAGGGGACCCGGTGTTGTTCCTGTTTTTCCTTGCCCTTGTCATCGACGCCGGTAATGGTGATTTTCAGCTCGTCTTTTAATTCCGCGCCGCCGCTACGACTCGCCGATCCGTCAATGCCGGCGCGTATTACGGCGATGACATCCTCGGCTCTAATTTCGCTGTCATCCTTAATAGTCAGTCGGGCGATACGGGGGACATGACACGCCTCCTTTTTATCATCATTCAATATCGCCAGCGCTTGTTTGCCGCGTTGCATGCCCCGCAGTGAAACGCGTCCCGATGCATTCGCCAAAAGCGCGGGTTCTTTCGGTTCACGCGCTTCAAACAATTCGGCAACGCGCGGCAAACCGCCGGTGATGTCCCGGCTTTTCGCGGCTTTTTGCGGCATTTTGGCGATAACATCACCAACCGCAATCTTTTCACCGGCGCACACTTTGGAGGGCAAAATCGCGCCCGGCAAAAGTGCGATGGTCACCGGCGTTTCAGTGCCGGGGATTTTGACTTCCATGTCTTTCGCGTCCACAAATTTCAATTGCGGTTGTTTGGCTTTTTTAGAGCCTTGTTTGTTTTCGGTGATGGTCACCATGGAAAGCCCGGTCATGTCGTCGGTTTGTTCGCGTGCGTTGACGCCCATTTCAATATTTTCCAACTTTGCGGTGCCTGCATATTCGGCGATAATCGGCCGCGCCATCGGGTCGCGTTGTGACAAAATTTGTCCGGCTTTAACATCTTCGCCGTCTTTTGCCTTAATCACCTGCCCGTATTGCAGGCGATAACGTTCACGCTCGCGCCCGTTGGCTTCCTGCACCGACATTTCACCGCCGCGTGAAACAATGACCAAATCACCGTCCATATTCATGACATAACGCGCCGCGTTCAAGCGGAGTTTGCCGCTGTTGCGAGCGTTAATATTGTCGGCGACGACTTCACGAGACGCCGCGCCGCCGATGTGAAACGTGCGCATGGTTAACTGCGTTCCCGGTTCGCCGATGGACTGTGCGGCGACAACGCCCACGGCTTCGCCGATTTGCACTTTTCCGCCGCGTCCCAAATCACGCCCGTAACATTTCGCGCACAAACCATAACGCGCATGACATGTAACCGGGCTTCGCACTTTGGCCTCGTCCACGCCGGCTTCGGCGATGATTTGCGCTTTTTGTTCGTCAATATACTCGTCTCTTTCGTAAATTTTGTGTCCGCTTTGCGGATGCACAATATCCTCGGCGAGTGTCCGTCCCAAAATACGCTCCGCCAGAGACGCGGTTTCGTTGCCGTCTTTGACGGCGGGACGCAGTACGATGGACTCGGTACTACCGCAATCGGTTTCGGCGATGACGATATCTTGCGTCACATCCACCAGTCGCCGGGTAAGATAACCGGAGTTGGCGGTTTTTAGCGCGGTGTCGGAAAGTCCCTTGCGCGCGCCGTGAGTGGAAATAAAATACTGCAACACCGACAATCCCTCGCGGAAGTTGGCGGTAATCGCGTTTTCCATAATGCGTCCGTCTGGTTTGGTCATTAACCCGCGCATGCCGGCCAACTGTTTAATTTGCGTTTCAGAACCGCGCGCACCCGAATCCGCCATCATATAAATGGAGTTGAATGATTCGCGCTCAACCGGTTTTCCGTCTTTGCCTTTCATCAGGTTGCCGTCGCCGTCTAACGCCTGCTCCGATGAAATATTTTTCATCATCACCTGGCTCACCCGTTCGCCGGCTTTATCCCAATAGTCCACCGACTTGTTATAACGCTCGTCTTCGGTCAGCAATCCGTTTAAGAACTGGTCGTGCGTTTCACGGATTTTGTCCTCGGTCTCGGTGATAATGTCGGCTTTTTCGGCGGGGATAATCATGTCATCCATGCACACGGAAATACCCGCGCGAGTCGCCTTTTCAAAACCAAAACGCATGAGTTTATCGCAGAAAATCACCGTATCACGGTGTCCGCAACATTGAAAGGTCTCTTTAATTAGACGGATAATGTCGCGTTTTTTCATTGTCCGATTAACCGATGAAAACGGCATTCTGACGGGCAGAAACCGCTTAATTAACGCCCGCCCGGCGGTGGTTTTAATCAACCGCATGGACGGCGTACCATCCGCCTGTTCATCGGCGGTGTGCGCCGCCATGTCGTTTTCTAACCGCACTTCTATCGGCGTTTGCAGAGTGATGACACCCGCCGCCAACGCGCGTTCCACTTCGGAGACATCCGAAAAACGCATGCCGTTTCCGGGCGCGTCCGGACGTTCACGGGTGGCGTAATACAAACCCAACACCACGTCTTGTGTTGGCACAATAATTGGTTCGCCGTTTGCCGGCGCCAGAATATTATTGGACGACAGCATCAACACTCTTGCCTCCGCCTGCGCTTCCAAAGACAGCGGCACATGCACCGCCATTTGGTCGCCGTCAAAGTCGGCGTTAAACGCCACACACACCAGCGGATGAAGTTGAATCGCCTTGCCTTCAGTTAACACCGGTTCAAACGCCTGTACACCTAGTCGGTGCAAAGTCGGCGCGCGGTTGAGCAACACCGGATGTTGAGAGATGACTTCCTCCAACGCCCCCCACACTTCGGGCGCTTCCGATTCCACCATCACGCGCGCGTTTTTAACATTGGACGCCGCGCCTTGTTCAATGAGTTTGCCAAAAACAAACGGGCGAAACAGTGTCAGCGCCATTTGTTTTGGAAGTCCGCATTGATGCAGTTTCAAATCGGGACCGACGACAATCACCGACCGTCCGGAAAAATCAACCCGTTTACCGAGCAGGTTTTGGCGAAAACGTCCGGACTTGCCCTTAATAATATCCACCACGGATTTTAACGGACGCCGATTGGCGCCGGTCGCGGGTTTGCCGCGCCGTCCGTTGTCCAAAAGCGAATCCACCGCCTCTTGCAACATGCGCTTTTCGTTGTTGATAATGACTTCCGGCGCGCCCAGGTCAATCAACCGCTTCAAACGGTTGTTTCGGTTAATCACACGCCGATACAAATCATTGAGGTCGGAAGTGGTAAACCGCCCGCTCTCCAACGGCAACAGCGGACGCAAGTCGGCCGGCAACACCGGCAACACCTCCAACACCATCCATTCCGGACGCAATTCAGCGTGTTGGAAACTTTCAATGATTTTCAACCGCTTGAATATTTTCTTGCGACGAGTGTCGGAAGCCGCCTTTTTTAACTCATTGCGCAGGATTTCCGATTCCGTCTCCAAATCAATTTCGCGCAGGAAGTCACGCACGCCTTCGGCGCCAATGCCGGCGCGAAAGCCGCCCGGATGTTCCCGTTCAAATCGTTGATACTCCTCCACCCGCAAAAGTTGTCCGCGCTCCAACTCTTCCACGCGGTCGGGATCTATCACCACATACGCTTCAAAGTACAAAATGCGTTCAATATCGCGCATGGTCAAATCCAACACCAATCCCACCCGGGACGGCAGCGCCTTAAAAAACAAGATATGGGCGACAGGACACGCCAAATTAATGTGTCCCATACGCTCGCGCCGCACTCTTGACAGCGTGACTTCCACGCCGCATTTTTCACACACCACGCCGCGTGATTTCAGCCGCTTATATTTGCCGCACAGACATTCAAAGTCCTTTTGAGGACCGAAAATTTTGGCGCAGCACAACCCGCCCGGCTCGGGGCGAAAAGTGCGATAGTTAATCGTCTCCGGCACCCGCACTTCGCCGTACGACCATGTCCGGATTTTTTCCGGCGATGCCAGCGTGAGTTGTATCGCGCTGAAGTCATTTTTTTTGTCCGCCCCGCTAAGGACGCCGTAAATGTTGTTTTCCATCATCGCCTCCTAATCGTCTGCAAGAAACTTCATGTCAATACCCAGTGCGCGCACTTCCTGCACCAGAACGTTAAAAGATTCGGGCGTTCCCGTCTTCAACTTCAGATCGCCCTCTGAAATGCTTTCAAACATTTTCGTCCGCCAATAAATATCATCGGACTTAACGGTCAACATTTCACACAAAGTATAGGCGGCGCCGTAGGCTTCCAACGCCCACACTTCCATTTCACCGAAACGCTGTCCGCCCCGTTGCGCCTTGCCGCCCAGCGGCTGCTGCGTAATCAATGAATAAGGACCGGTGGAGCGCGCATGCATCTTTTCATCAACCAAATGGTGAAGTTTAAGAATATACATGCAACCCACCGTGACCGGACGTTCAAACGGCTCGCCGCTGTATCCGTCATACAAGGTCATCTGCCCGGAAGTCGGCAAATCGCCGAGTTCCAACATTCTGCGAATGTCTTCTTCCGATGCGCCGTCAAAAATCGGCGTCGCATAAGGCAGTCCTTTTTTCAAGTTATGCGCGGCTTCCAACAACTCATCATCCGCCAGCGAGGACGGGTCAAACCCGTTGCCGTCGTCGGCGAACACTTTGCCGAGAAACGCCCGCAGTTCGGGGATTTGTTTTTTCCGCTCTTCGCTCAACAGTTGTTCAACTTTCGCGCCGATGCCCTTCGCCGCCAGTCCCAAATGCGTCTCCAAAATTTGTCCGACATTCATGCGCGAAGGCACACCCAGAGGACTCAACACCACGTCCACCGGCGTGCCGTCGCTCATATAAGGCATGCTCTCGGCGGGGACAATCTTTGACACCACGCCTTTGTTGCCGTGTCGTCCCGCCATTTTGTCGCCGACTTGCAGGTTGCGCTTAATCGCCACATACACTTTGACGGTTTTAAGAATGCCCTGCGGCAGATTGTAGGGGCCGCTGATTTTTTCCTCCTGTATGCCGAGTTCGTCCTCCTGCCGGGCGCGCTCTTTGTCAAGCGACTTCCCGATCTCTTTGATTTGTTGGTTGTCCTTGGCGTTTGTAATCTCCAACAGCGTCCACTCTTTCTTTTTAAGAGATGACAGCCCCTCGGCGGTAATGCGCGCGCCTTTGGCGATTCCCCCGATTTTTTTCGAGGCGGTTTTACCGGTCACCAATTCACGTATCCGCGCATGCGCGTCTTCTTCCATAATCCGCCACGCTTCTTCCTGTCCGCGCTTGTACTCTTCGAGTTCCGCTTCCAAGATGGCTCTCATCCGCTCACTGTCGGAGGTGATTTTACTGCCGCGTCTTTTCGCCTCTTCGCTTTCCAGCACTTTAACGTCAATCACGACGCCCGATGAACCGGGCGGCATGCGCATGGAGGCGTCTTTGACGTCTTTCGCCTTGTCGCCAAAAACCGCGTGCAACAGTTTCTCTTCCGGAGTCAATTGCCGGTCGCCCTTCGGTGAAATTTTGCCGACTAAAATATCGCCGGGTTTGACATGCACGCCGACATTAACAATGCCCTCATCATCCAAGTGCATTAACGAAGTTTCCGACTGATGCGGAATATCACGGGTGATTTCCTCATCGCCCAGCGGCGTGCTTCGCGCGTGCGCGATTTCTTCAATAATATGCACCGATGCATAACGCTGGTCGGCGACGACTTTTTCGGAGATCAAAATTGAATCCTCATAGTTATAGCCGTTCCATGGCAAAAACGCCACCAACAAATTTTGTCCCAGCGCAATTTCGCCCAAATCAGTCGCCGCACCGTCGGCAATGACGTCACCGGCGGCGATAACATCGCCTTCGCGGACGATCGGACGATAACTGATGTTGGTGTTTTGATTGGAGCGAGTCGGATGCGGCAACGGATAAATGTCCACGCCGCTTGCACCGGCGGTAATTTCATCATCCGCCACCCGCACGGCAACGCGATTGGCGTCGACATAACTCACTGTTCCACCGCGCCGTGCTTGAATCAATGCGCCGGAATCATGAACCAACATGCGTTCCACGCCGGTGCCGACCAGCGGCTTTTCCGGATACAAACATGGCACGCCCTGCCGTTGCATGTTGGAGCCCATCAACGCGCGGTTGGCGTCGTCATGTTCCAAAAACGGAATTAGAGACGCCGCGACCGATGCGATTTGAGACGGTGCGATGTCCACATAATCAACGTCCTCCGGCGGACACAACACATATTCGCCGTCTTGTCTTGCCGTCACCAGTTCGTCCGTCAATTTGCCTTTTTTACTGCGGGGACTGCCCGCCTGGGCGATGACTTTCCCCTGTTCGTCAATTGCCGCGAGTTTTTTCACTTCATCAGTCACCGTGCCTTTCTTCACCGGCACATAAGGCGTGCGTAAGAAGCCGTATTCATCAACTTCGGCGTACAACGACATGGAATTAATCAGTCCGATATTCGGACCTTCGGGCGTTTCAATCGGACATATCCGCCCGTAGTGTGACGGATGCACATCGCGCACTTCAAACCCGACACGGTCGCGGTTAAGTCCGCCGACACCAAACGCCGACACCCGCCGTTTGTGCGTGACTTCCGCCAACGGATTGGTTTGGTCCATAAACTGCGACAATTGATTGCCGTTAAAGAATTCCATCACCGAGGAGCTCACGGCTTTCGCGCTGATTAAATTGTGCGGCATGAGTTCATCCACTTCCGCGCGCGACAGACGGTCGCGAATTGCCCGATTAACGCGTTGCAATCCCTGCGAAAATTGATTTTCAATAAACTCGCCAACGGCGCGCACACGACGATTGGACAGATTGTCAATATCATCCGCCTTTTGTTTGCCGTTGCGCAAATCCACCAAATATTTGACCACCGTCAAAATATCGGCGCGTGACAATGTAGTTTGTCTCTCCACGCGCGTTTTAACGACGCCGTCCAATGCCGCGGCGATTTCATTCGCCCGTGATTCTTCCAAGTTCTCAATAATCGCGCGGCGCGCGCCAAACTGTTTTACATAAGCGAGATACTCGGCGGCGGATTGTTCGTCTTGAAAACAACCGGCGGCGACCAACTTCACCACGGCGGCGGCGGTGTCCGTTTTATTCATACGCGCGGATTCATCCGACAGCAACACTTTGTATTCCATTGTCGGACGTCCCGGATACAAACGACGGTTGAACTTCATCCGCCCCACGCGAGACATGTTGTATATCGCCGAATCGTACATAATGGCGTCCAAATGGTGATTCACCACTTCGCGGTTTGGCGGGTCGCCCGGACGCAACATGCGATAAATAGTTTCGCGCGATTTCTCACCGTCCAGTTTTTCATCCAACGCCAGTGTCTGGGCGATAAACGGACCATGGTCAAACTCGTTGACATACAACGTTTCAATCTCCTGCACGCCGGCGGCACGCAGGGCGTCCAGCATTTCCTGGGTAATTTCAGCATTGGCGCGCGCGATCTCTTCGCCTTCCTCCGAAAACGCATCCGCCGCCAATCGACGTCCGTATAAAAACTCATCGCCGACCGGATGATAATCGCCTTCAAACGTCTCCAGCTTTTTCACGTCAATGCGCTTAATGCGGTGCGATTTCGACACTATCGTTTTAAAAGTCGTGATTTCCTCTATGCCGGCTTCGCGAATCGCCAACAGTGAATCGGCGTCTATGGGCATGCGCGCCTTAACCAGCACTTCGCCGTCATCGGCGACGACGTCTTTTACCGTCCGCCGTCCGAGCAACGCCGTACCGCCGGCGTCTCCCGTCATTGTTTTTTCTCTTCTGGAGAAGTCACACAAATCAAACGGCAATGCCACGTTATACAAAAATTTGCCGTGTAGTTGATACCCGGCTTCGCCGGTGGACTTGCCCAGGCGAAAACTTTCATTTTCGTAAAACTCACGCAAGATGCGTTTTTTGTCATAACCGAGCGCTTTTAACAAAATCGTCACCGGCATTTTGCGCTTGCGGTCAATCCGGAAGTACAAAACATCACGTTTGTCAAACTCAAAATCAACCCACGAGCCGCTATACGGAATAATCCGCGCACTGTAGATATATTTGCCGCCGCTGGTGTTGCGTCCCGAGTCGTGTTCAAACAACACTCCCGGCGAGCGGTGCAACTGCGATACGACAACGCGTTCGGTGCCGTTGATGACAAAGGAGCCGTTTGGCGTCATAAGCGGCATGTCGCCCATATACACGGTTTCTTCCTTGACCGCCTTCACCGCGCCGCCTCTGCGTTCGTGAATCGCCATTTCAATTTTCGCATACACTTGCGAATGATAAGTCAGTCCGCGGAGTTTGCACTCCGACAGGGTATAAAACGGCGGACGCAGTTCATATTCTTTAAAATGCAAAACCACCGCGCCGGAGCTGGATTCAATCGGAAACACCGAATGAAACGAGGCTTGAAGTCCGATATTGTCGCGTTCTTTCGGCAACGTTGTGGCTTGTAAAAAGGTGGAGTACGATTTGCGCTGCAATTGCATCAAAGACGGAATTGCCATTTGCGCCCGGTGCCGCGCGAATGAACGGCGGGGACGGCGTTTGACGGTATAACTTGGCGCGCCGTCAATGTCTTGCGTTGAACACACGCCGGTTTCCGCCATATATCGTGCAAACCACTCATGCGGGGGCATGGAGGGCGGAGATGGAAGTTTGGGCACGCGCGGTCTGACGAGCGCCGGTCTATTGGCGTTGGGAGTTTCATCATCACCCCGCATGCCGGTCACTTTGGTGATTTCTCCTTCCAATTCGTCCAGGCGGCTGATTACGCGCGCGTTTTTGATTTTCTTTTCCATTTCCTTCGACCAGTCTTTGTCTTCGGGCACGTGGGCGACATGCGCGCGACAGCGGCGGCGCAAAACGCCGCGTTGTTGGTTCATCGCATCTTTATCTATCTGGGGCATTGTTTCATCTCCTTAAGAAAGGTGAAAAGGCGCAGACCGTCCGCCGCGGCATGCGCGGCGACGGTCCGAAAAACAGGCGACAAGGGGGTGATTATTTAACCTCGCAGGTCGCGCCGGCTTCCTGCAAGAGCTTTATCGCCTCGTCCGCATCGGCTTTGGCGATACCTTCCTTAATCGGTTTGGGCGCGCCTTCAACAATGTCTTTTGCCTCCTTCAATCCCAACCCGGTGATTTGTCGAACGGCTTTAATAACCGCAACTTTGTTGTCGCCGAAAGAATTCAGCACGACATCAAATTGGGTTTTCTCCTCCGCCGCGGGAGCGTCACCCCCCGCTGCGGCGGGTGCTGCAGCGGCAACCGGCGCCGCGGCTGACACGCCGAACTTCTCCTCCATGTCTTTGATGAGTTCGGACAATTCCAGAACCGACATTGCGGCGATGGCGTCCATAATTTCTGTTTTAGTCATAGTGTTGTCTCCTTGTAAAAAACCCTGTTTCCGTTATGCACGATTCAATTAGAATCGCCGCCCTCCTGCTTGTCCCGAACCGCAGCCAGCACGCGTACAAAACGCGCCGGCACTTCATTCAACGTCCGCACAAAAGTGCCTGTCGGCGCGCGCATCATTCCCATCAACTGCGCCAACAACTGCTCTCTCGGCGGAATATTCGCGAGTCGTCCAATCTCACCGGCGTCCAACATCGCGCCTTGTGAAAGTATGCCGCCGCGGATAATAAAATGTTCATGCGCTTTGGCGGCGGTGGAAAACGCCTTGGCAACCGCCGCCGCATCCGGAGCAATGCCAAACACCAGCGGTCCGGACAAAGAATCGGACAACGCCGCAAACGGACTGTCTTTCAGCGCCAGTTTGGCGAGAGTGTTTTTCATCACCTGCGCGCGTCCGCCGCCGGCGCGGACATTGCGCTGCAACGTCGCCATCTCCGCCGCGGTCATGCCGCGGTTTTCAGCAATAAACACCGCCTGCGCCGCCGACATTGCCGTGCGCGCCTGCGACACAATTTCTTCTTTTTTGTCTCTGCCAATCACAACTGTCCGCCTTTCTTAATTAACGATAGGACGAAATGTCCACCACAACCGAACGCCCCATGGTGCATGAAATCGCCATCTGCTGCAAATAAACGCCCTTCGCCGAAGACGGCTTGGCGCGCTTAATTGCGGTTATCAAACTTTCAATGTTGCGCTTTAAATCATCGGCTGAGAAAGACACCTTCCCCACCGCCGCATGAACAATGCCGCCGCGGTCGGCGCGATAACGCACTTGTCCGGTTTTTGCATTCTTAACCGCCGTCGCCGGGTCGGCGGTCACCGTTCCGGTTTTGGGATTCGGCATCAATCCGCGCGGTCCGAGCACCTTGCCCGCCACCGCGAGTTTGCGCATTGCATCCGGTGTCGCGATTAAGACATCAAAATCCAACGCACCGCCTTTAATCTCTTCAATCAAATCATCAAATCCGACTTTATCGGCGCCCGCTTCACGCGCCGCATCAGCGGCGTCATCGGCGGCGACAACCGCCACTCGTGTTGTTTTACCGGAGCCGGCGGGCAACACCACCGCCCCCCGCACTGCTTGGTCGGACTTTTTGGGGTCAATGCCGAGTAAAATGGCGACATCCACCGATTCGGTGAATTTAACGCCGCTACCGCCGACAATTGCCGCCAATGCTTCATCCAATCCACAACCGCGTTCGGGCATTGAAGCTTTTTTCAGTCGTTTACACGTTTTACTCATTGTTTGTCCTCCATTTCCACGCCCATACTGCGCGCTGTTCCCGCGACTTCCCGGACTGCCGCCGCCAAGTCGGATGAATTTAAGTCGGGCATTTTACGCCGCGCAATTTCTTCGGCGGCGGCGAGTGTCAGTTTGCCGACTTTGTTCACATGCGGTGTGCCGCTTCCTTTTTCCAATCCCAATGACTTGCGAATCAACACCGACATCGGCGGTTGTTTCACGATAAAGGTGAAAGTTTTGTCCTCATAACAAGTGATGATGACCGGCAACGGAACGCCTTTTTCATCGTTTTCAGTCGCCGCGTTAAACGCCTTGCAAAAGTCCTGAATGTTAATCCCCCGCTGTCCAAGCGCGGGACCGATGGGCGGCGCCGGTGTTGCCGCGGCCGCCGGCACTTGTAGTTTGATAATCCCTGAAACTTTTTTCGCCATTGTCGCGTTCTCCGTTTAAATTTTGTCCGCCTGCGTAAAGTCCAGCTCCACCGGTGTGGAACGTCCAAACACCATCACCATCACCGTCAACCGGTTGCGTTCGGCATTAACCGTCTCCACCGTGCCGGAAAAATCACTGAACGGTCCTTCTTTAATCCTCACCTGGTCGCCGGCGACAAACTGCGCCCGCATCACCGGTGTTTTCTCAAAACTATCCTGCATTTGCCGGCGAATCTTTTCCACCACATCCGGGTCCAACGGCGCCGGTGCATCCAACGCGCCGGAGATAAAGTTGCCCACCCGCCGAGTCCGCCGCACCAAATGCCAGCATTCCGGCAAAATCTGCTTGTCGGCGTCCGCGGCGATCTCCAAAAACAAATACCCCGGATACAACTTGCGGTCATGCTCTTTCTTTTTGCCGTTGCGGATTTCCACAACCCGCTCCACCGGCAGCAAAATCTCGCCGAACCGTTCATGCATGCCGTGTTCTTCTATGCGGTTGAGTAAATTCTCACGCACCGCTTTTTCAAAGCCCACCAGCACCTGCACCGCATACCAGTACTTGTTAATTTCAATGTTTTCCATGCCGTTCATGACGCTAAAATCTCCAGCAGTCCGCTCAAAATGAAATCCACCACCCATAAAAATGACATCACTATAAGTACAAATATCAACACCACGCCGGTCATGCGCAGGGTTTCCTCCTTTGTCGGCCAAATCACTTTGCGCAGTTCAACTTGCGCGGCGCGGACATAATTCACAAAAAACCGACCTGAAGCTGAAAACCACACCAACCCCGCCGCCATGACGAGTCCGCCGACCAACACGCCGAAGCGCGCTGCCGGATGTTGAGCGCCCAGCTCGTAACCGGCGACATACACTGATGCCACCACGATAACTGCCGCCGACCATAACTTAATTTTTTCCAGTGCCGTCATCATTGTTTTTTGCCCCACAATCGGCAGGCCAAGAGGGAATCGAACCCCCAACCTGCGGTTTTGGAGACCGCCGCTCTGCCTAATTGAGCTATTGGCCTATCCGTTCATTCTAAAATCTTTGTCACTACGCCGGCGCCAACAGTGCGCCCGCCCTCCCGAATCGCAAATCGCAATCCCTCCTCCATCGCGATTGGCG
>JAWONR010000040.1:0-18328 GCA_033865115.1 Candidatus Persebacter sydneyensis
TCCCGAAAACAATCTCCGAAAACAACTCCCAAAAAACAATTCCCGAAAACAACTTCCAAACAACTCCAACCCAAAAAAAACGCGCGAAACACTCGCGCGTTTTTTAGTATTTACGAAACGTGGGGGAATCGGGGGCGGGCAAAACGCCTTTTTTGTTAAGGATGTATTGCAGCTCTTGTTGCGTCGCCCAGATAACGGTGTCATCATAATGTCCTTCGGAGTGACCGGCGCCGCGCGGGGCCACATACATCACATCCGAACCGACAATATTGCCCATATACTCTACGCGAGAGCATCTTCCGAGGCGAGCTAAGGTAGGATCCACCATTGGAAAGTTATACGCCTCCGGTGTGTCAACATCAGGCGGGGGCGGGGGCGACACGCCGCTCTGATTCACCGGTCGGTTGCACACCAGTCCGTTTCGCATGAGAAAATTAGCGAAAGCAGCACCGGCAGTACCACCGGCAGTACGGTTGGTGTTCAAGAGTTGAAGATTGTATCGAACCGCCCCCAATCCGTTTCGTCCGTGCGAAACAATGGCAAACGGAACGCCTTCAGTCACGTCGTTGGCGACGAATCGGCGGTATAAGATTGACAAATCGCCATTGGATTGTTTGCCGCCTTCGGGATGCAGTTCCATTCTCGTGCCGGGATTGCAGGGCAAAGAAACGCATATCACCAGCGGCGGCATCCGTCCCGGCAGAGTAAAATCCAATATAAGCGCCCTATTTTCCACCGGGTCCATGTGGTCACCAGAGCCGGCGATGCCGTAAACCGTCCGGCGACTGCTCATGCGCGACGCCGAAAGCAACCCCACCGTGCCCGTGACCACCGTGCGCGAATCATAAATGTCAATATAACTGTTCTGATTGAAACCAATGTCAGCATCCGCCCAAATCCCGTCCACTTGATAAGTGTACAAGTTGCCCCACACATCGGCGGGAGGAACGCCCAAAGTGCGCCACGGCAACACGCCGCGCGTAGAAATACAACCGCCCGATTCCACCATGCGACTCATCGAACCGTCAATGGGAACAACGGTGGCGGCGGTTCCGGTCAAATAAACCAGTCCGTTGCGGCTAAAACCGGTGCGGTCTTCATAACCGTCTCCGGTGACATCCGGACAGGGCAAATAAGGACGTCCCGCAACCGGATATTCATATTGACGGCGATTGCCCGAGTCGCCCGGGACTTGAATTTCCACGGTAATGCCGCCGGCGGCGGTTTGATGACTGACCGCGTAACCAATGACCGCGGCCTTCACCAGTTCCATTCGTTGTTCCTCACGCGAGTACTGCTCATTCTCAAACTGCGACAACATTGGTATGATTGCCGCGCTGGCCACCATGCCGACCAATACAACAATGACCGACATTTCAACCAAATTAAATCCTCGCGTTTGTATTTTCATAATTCCAGTTCCGGCGGGCTTTTTTCAAGTCCTATGGGCGGTAGTAGGCGGGTCGGCAACGTCCCCCGCGTCACCAAATTGGCTATAATCTCTTCGGCGGACATCCAAGTCACCAAATCATCGTAGTCATGGTTGCTCGAAATGTTGCCGGTTTGCACATGATTAATGCCGTCGACAAAACCGGCTTCGGGAAGTGTAATGATTGTTTGCTCGCAAGTAGCATCAATAGGACGCACCCCCGCCCCTCGATCGGCGCGCCACACCGAGTTTTGCATTTCGTCCCAATAAAGCGAGGTGAGTGAGCCGGACGTGGGCGGAAACGAATTGCAGCGAAAACCCATGCCGTCTCCGCGCACACCGCCATAACCGTTTTTTCCATGCGATACGATAACAAATGGAATCCCGGAAACCATTTCGTCCATGTTCACTTCAATCATTTGCGAGCCGTCAAACTCGCCGCCGACAGGCTCCACGGCGACCGGGCGGCTGATGGTCATCGCCCTATCAGCGAAATTACCGGCAATTATCGTCACCTGAATTCTGTTGCTGGTATTCCTTTCTCTCGGACACGGACTTCTGGCACATATTACCGCCGGGCTCAAATGTCTTTCCAAACCCCGCCACAAAGGATGGCGAACCGTCACCGCCGCTGTCTCGAACTCAAATTGTTGAACTTCCACAACATCCGAATTTACGGGAGACAACGGGCGCGCGCGATAGTGCAAATCGGCGACCGACTGCTGGTCAAATCCGGTGATGGCGTTGGCGAAAGAATCCGCCACCCGGTATGAAAAGCGAGTTCCCCAAATATCCTGCGCCGGCGTATTTTGTTGACCCAATGCGTTAAGAGTGCGCCAAGGCACAATCCCGCGACTGCTGTAACAACCGCCGGTCGTTTCCAGCGGATAATCTCCCGTCGTCGGCGCGTCCGTTACGGTAATTGTCAGCCCGCCGTCAACGGGCGCAATGCGGTCTTCATATCCGTCACCGGTAATGTCCGGACACGGGAAATAAGGACGTCCCGCCGGCAGCTGCCAGTGTAATGTGACCGGCGGCGAAGCAACCGTCATGGTCATGGTCGCCAAAGGCGTCACCACGGTCGCGGTCAGTCCCCCTACAAAGCGCTGGTTGATTACCGTCAAATCACGGGCAACGGTTTTGTGCGCGGAGGCGTAATTGAGCACGGCGCTTTTAATAATCTCCATTTGTTGCGCCGTCTCGCGGTTGCGGCGGTTTTGTTCAAAATTGACGACATTCACCGCCAAAAACGACGACATCATTAATATAATCGTCAACACAAGGGCCATTTCAGCCAGTGTATAACCGCGCATGGCATGT
Organism: Candidatus Persebacter sydneyensis; assembly: GCA_033865115.1. Classification (GTDB taxonomy): domain Bacteria; phylum Pseudomonadota; class Gammaproteobacteria; order Tethybacterales; family Persebacteraceae; genus Persebacter; species Persebacter sydneyensis. The sequence goes on from JAWONR010000040.1 coordinate 2,750, forward strand.
CGCATGTTCATTCCAAAAACTCCAGACGGGTAATGCGACGACGGTCGTTCGTTCCCAGCAGTCCAAACAACAAATTGGGCGACACCCACACCACCATGTCATCCGCAGCCTGGCTGGGGTCATCGTCTCTAAACGCCTGAGCAGCGGGAGCGCTGACAAACAAATTCTCCGCCAACTCAACGTTGGTCAGCTGCGTGCATCTAAAATCTCCCGCGGCGTCCACAAACGGATGTCCGGCTCTGTAAAAGGCGTTCGCGCGTTCGGCAAGATTGTCCGCGTCCGGCGGCGGCAGAAGACAACGATTCAAGGCGTTAATCCCGCCCCGTCCGTTTTTACCATGTGAAAAAATCACATACGCCGCGCCGTTTGCAATGCCCTGAACAGGACCGGCGCCGGTAATATCCGTATATTGCGGCACTTCATGACCGCCGGGCAACGCCGCCGGCGCGCCATAAACAACAACGCCCGCCAGCACATTGCTGCCTTTTGGAAATCGTGAACCCAGCACGGCCTGGTTGGGACATCCCCCTCCGCCCAACTCCGCGCCTTCACCGGTTTTGTAAAGCACCGAACACACAACGGCGCCGACAACATCTCGGTTTGCGCGCAAACCATAACCGCCGGGAGCCGTTCTTTGCCGTCTCTCAAAAACATCGGCGTTAAAAGTTTCATCAAATCCCATTATTTCACTGGAAAAAGAAACATCAACCCAATAACCAAGTTTGCGCCCCCATGAATCAAGCTGAGTTTGAAGTCCCAAAGTCCGCCATGGCAAAAGCCCCTTTTGCTCCATACACACGCCCTCACTCATCATCACCGTGGAATTGATGGCAATGGGCGTGGTTTGAGGATTCAAAATCGCCGTGCGGTTTTCCAATCCATCGCCGGTAATGTCCGGACACGGCAAATAAGGACGTCCATTGGGCAGGCGACGGGTGAATCCGTCAAGGTCAATGACTCTCCTTTCCAAAGTGCGGTGGGTGGAGGCATAACCCGCGACCGCATGCATGGCGGAATCCAATATCTCGGAGGTCTCCTGTCGGTTTTCAGCGTCAAAGCGCAGGCGCAACGGCACCAAAGACGCCCCCAATAAAAGCCCCAAAACCGTCAAAGAGATGGCGATTTCAACAAGGCTATAACCGCGCTTCTTCATCCTTTAACTCCTAACCGCGGTAAACGCAGTGTGCGGCGGCGTGTTAAGCGTCAGTCGTCCGCCATACAAAAGAGTGTGGTCGTTTGACACCACCCGGACATTATAAGGCTGTAAATGACGGCGGCGTGAACGATAAATATAAAACCGGTCGCCGTCCGTGTTTTCGCGGTCGTCCAGCCAGACACACGGATGTCCGAGTGTAAACGTCGCGGACGCCGCGGGATAGTTGTTTTCAGAAACGCCTTCGCGCGCCTGGTCTATTGTTACCGTGCCGCCCAAGCCGCGAGCCTGAAGGTCATCACCCAAATTGCCGCTGGCACATTTAATGTCTTCCAGCGGACGAATGCTGAATATCGCCGCCGCGCGCACCTCGGTAATATTGCCGCCGCTTCTGCCCACATGAATGGTCGCGCCCTTGGGAATCACCATCGCCGGCGGTATCACCGCAATGCGGTCTTCTATTTCAGCGTTGGATTGATAAGTGCCGCGAAGCGGTTCCTGCGGAGTCGTCTCTACAATGCCATCTCCGGGCAAATAAGTGTTCAATATCGGATTGACCACCGTATCCGGCGGCAAATATAACGCAACCCGGGTCGTGACCCCCGCCGCGTTGACCGTCATGCTAATCAACGCACCGCCGGTGGGCAGACGTATCCATACATTGGTGTAAACCGGAGAATTGGACATCGCATAAGCACCGGGAGCGTTTTCACTCGTGGTTCGGTGCAAAACCCGTCGTCCGCTGACGTCAATTATCCGTTCGCCGTCATTTTCATCCATCACCCGCATTTCTTCGGCAACATGCAGTTTGTTGCGAATTGAACCGGCAATGGCGGGGATGTCGAGGGTGGTCACCGGCTCCGAAGGTGAATACAAGCCGCCGTCATTGGCAAACAACGCGCCGCCCAGATAGCGTGAAGCATACGGATGCATGGACTCCCACGAAGAAGCGTCCACCTGCAAAATATGCGCGGTACTGCCCCTCGGGAATGCGAAAAAGTCGTTCGGGTCGGCCGGTACATAAGGAAATTGAGGTGAATCACGCTGGGCAAGCGGCAACATTGAAATCGTCACGCCTTCGGGAATGGTAATCTTGTGCGGCAGACGCAACGCCAGAAAATCATTGTCATCCTCATATTGTCCGACTTCCGGAGGCGTGTCCACGCCGCTGCCAAAGTAGCGAACGCCCACCCAATAAGCGGAGTTTTCACCAATGCACGGCGTGTTTTCAAACTCGCTAAATGTTAAAAAGTCCGGTCCGTCAGGCAAAAGTCCCGGACCGCCTGTAAACAATGTATCCGCAGGATCCTCCGGGCGTCTGTCACTTCCATCCGGGAGTTGGTCACTGTTTGCATCTGTGTCCACCGCCCCCGCATCATAGGAATAACCACGGGCGTCCCGTGTGTCCCGTCCGCAAAAAATGCCTATCTGTTCCGGCGCCAGAAGAGAAGTGGAAAGCTCGTTGCGAAAATAACGACGTAACCCCTCGTTGGTACTGGCGAAAACAGGATTAAGAGTGGGGGGGGTGCTAACTGAGATATAGTGTCGCGTTATCGGAAACTGTCGTCCTATGCCCATCGGCACAAAGCCGCCTAATGTGATGGAACTGCGGCTCATCCAATGCCACGCAAACGGGTTGCCCAACGGCGCCCCCTGATTGGACACCGGAAAATTATAATCAACAGAAACGGTCGTATTAACTGTAAGAGTGGCGGTATCTCTTTCCGCAGTTCGAAGGGTGAGAATGTTGCGATACGCATCCCGATAAGGACGACGCGGAAAATACGGACGATATGCGGCTGTCATGGTGTATATATTCTTCCCGTGAGAATAAGCCGACATAATCCCCGCCACCTGTTCGTTCATCAAAAATCCGCGCGCGTGTGTCCCGTCATAACGCACCACCCGGTTGAAGTTTTGACCGACCCATCTCCGCGGGCTCAACTCTTCACCGGAGTTTGTATTAATGTCGCTCAGCCAGCGTTGAAAGCGACAATCAGTGATTATGGAAGAAGAACGAGCCCGTCTCTGGTTCAAAATCCTGCCCGCTTTATGACAATCCCGCACCAATTGCGGTGGTTGCGGGTCGGGTCGTCCCAATGCATCCGTGTGTCCTCCCTCCGCCAAACTGTTGGTAAGGCGGTTAACATGCACATCGTCAAAACTGGCGATTGTTGACCGTTGAAAACTCACCGGTTGCACAATACGCATGCCCGCTGACGTCGTCACACTCACCGGCGCGAAGGAAAATATCTCGCTGTTAACACCCAAATTTTGACGCCTCATCCGTATCGGTGTGGGGACATGCACGGGACTGACATCCACCGCCGCCACCGCCGGCGAACCAATCGGCATGATGGAGTTAAAACCGAGCGGTATTTGAAACGCGCGCTGTGCCACACCGGTGTGCGGGTCAAATATGCTGCCGCCCAAAAGTACGGTTTGTCTGCTTCCCGTCATCATCACCGTCACCCTCGGCTGCGGCACCACCATCACCACCGACAAACCGGACAAATCACTGCCTTCAATGTCAATACTCACCGCTTCAAACGCCATGACGCCCGACACTATCGGCGCCCAATACGGCACGTTGTCCGGGTCGTACATTTCCGGACATGTCATCGCGCCGGCTCCCGCCACTTCGTTTTCACAAATTTGTCCCCCCTGACTGTATATGGTGTGCAAACGAAAATCATCGCCTCTGCCGAACAACTCATTTATCAAACGCGAACGCGCCGCATACACTTCCGCCGTTGAATCCATCCGTCTTCCGCCGAACGGCTGCACCAGCGCCGCCGGACCGGTAATCGCAAAGTCATCTCCCAGTCTTATCGCCTGCCGCGGTATGCCCTGCTCACTGCCGTTCACGGTGATGCTGCTGTTATATGCACGGTCCAAATAAAAGAACATGTCGCCCACCAGTCGCGCGTGCCGAGGGACGCTGCCGTAGTCCTGCTCCATCCCAATGATTGCGGTACTGCGGTCTACCACGGCGTAATTGGTAATGACGGCGTAGGGTTGCGGCATACTGTAATAACGCGGATTTTGTGTCGTCTGAAAACGAGCCGGTACGGTCGCAAACGGGATGTCCGGCGCAAAAAGCGCCGGCGTATTGTCTGAAACACCTCGAACCTCCGCCGTTTCGCCCGTCGTCGTTGTCAGACCAATGACAGGCACCTCCGCCCTAATCGGATTGTTCACATATTCATACACGTCCAATGACTCACTCACACCTCTCGCCAACACGTTGGTGGGGGTTACACGAAGTGTGGAACCCGGTGCATTCACCCGGTTAATGCCAATATACGCTCCCGGTACATAGTTACGGCGAGGACGCGCCGAAAAACCCGGTTCGCGAACGGTGTCTCCCGCACAATCCGGACTTGCCGTCGGGTCGTGTAACTCCACATCTCCGAATGGTCCCATCATCATGCCCGGAATGCGAACGTATTCCCGTCCCTGTCCCCGTCCCGCGCCTCTGCAACCGACTCTTGTCGTCACCGCCAACACCCGCGCCGACTTTGAATACTCTCCCAATTCATAATGCGCCATCTCGGTGTTTAATGGAAACGCCATCGGGTTATAACGTACCGTCAAACTGACCGGCGAAGCTCCCAAAGCAAAACCCAACACCGATGAAGGATCATCGTCTGTTCCCTCCAAAACTTCGTCGTTTTCGTTCACCATCAACCGGTGCACCCACACTTCGCGCTCGTTCGACAAAAAGGCATGGTCAAAAACATTAAACGGCGCCGCGTTGCGCGTTCCCAAAACCATCCGGTTGTCCAGCACGCCGGCGCTGTCCACCACAGTGCTGATCGCCAAAGCTCCGTCTTGGTCTTGAATTACCTGTCCCCTTACCCTGTTACCCACTCCCGTCGCACACACGGGGCCCGGCAACCTGTCGTCCGGACAATCGTGGAGCTTCGTATTCAAATCGCTATACCAATTGCGTCTGCCCGCCCACAGCGCAACAAGCGCGTTTTCGGTTGACGAGTAGGCGCGCGACGTCCATGTGCCTTGTACCCGCTCCACAGCCCCGGTGTTCGGGTCAATCACATCCAAATCCACCAACACGACCGAAACAGACGCATGCAAACCGTTCGGCCACAAACGATGATTAATAAACAACCGCCCCGAAGCATCACCCGCCAAACCTTCAAACCGGTTGCGGGTTTGAAACGCATTGAGGATTGAAATGTCAGCCGTCAGCGCGGGTGTCGTACTAAAGGCTCCCAAATAATCAATAATATACTGGTACGAAAGCATGTCATCCGGCCAATCCCCCGACCCGGGAATCGGAACGTTGAGAAAGTCCTGTTCCACGCCGCCGTCAAAATCGTAAAACCAATCCGGCGGCGACAGGTAGGTGTCCCCCCCCTGTATGGTCACCTGAATGGGCGGGACTGCTGCCACCGTTGTAAACGTCGTGATAGTTACACTGGATGGGGGAGTGGATCCGGGGATTGCCATCATTGTCACCGATATCATCACTGTTGTGTTGGAAGAAAGCGTCGACGGCGGCGTTGTGCCGACCAACTCAAAACCGCGCACCGTAAACTCATTTCCCCGCCCGGGCGCGCGCCAGTCCATCGCCTCCACTCGCTCATCACCGCTCGCAAAAAAGTTCAAATGCTCGTCTTTCGGATGCACACGCAAATATCCATCCACCGTCAATGCGCCGCCGACTGTCAATGCCGTCGCCGCTTGGACGCTCAATGTCACCGTTACATGTCCGCTCTGCGTCCCCACATAACCCTGCCACAAATAACCCTGCTCCATCGGAATTGTCGTGGCAATGTCCAATGTCAACCGCTCCGCGCGAGGCAGTACGCCAAGCTCGCTGAATGTGCCGCCGTCCAATAAAAAGTCCAAATCTCCTCCGCCTACCGTTTGATAATTCAACAACGCCGTCCAGTCCCCCTCCGCCCTCAACTGGTCGCCATAGTCCGCACGACTGCCGACATTACCGGCAAAATCCATCCTCACCGCCGAACCGCGAATGGAAATCAACAACTCCGCATCACCCGGACGATACATCCGAAAACGCTCCATCGGCATCTGTGTCCCGTCGGCAAAAGTGTAAACCGACTCCTTGCCAAACGGCATGTCGCCGTCTCTAAAATAACCGTATTGAGCGTCAACTCCCAATGCAAGCGTCCCCTCGGTCGCGCCCGTTCGCAAAGTAACCGCCTGCTCCAAATTAATCGTCGTCAACACCGAACGACCCAAAGGATCCGTCCTAACCCCCGGACGATTCTTGGTATAACCATCCAAAACAACCGTCAGCGCCCGTAAATCAGTGTAATGCGCGCCGCGTTCATTAAACCTGTCCACCATCGCCGTGTCGCCCAAAGTCAACGTCGTCATGTAATAATCCAAATTCGCCGGATGATTCAAATACACACGCAAAAAAGTGCCGGGCGCAGTCGCCCGAAACACATACGCCTGATCCACATCCGTCACCACATCCACCTTCATCGTCATATTATCCGTATAAGACGCGCGAATGCCGTTTTCGCCCTGGCGCAAATTAAATACGCGCATGCCCGAAATCGAACCGCTACTATTTTGCGGTACCGCATGCAACTCCCGAAGACTGTTGTAACGATCCACGTTCATGGGAATCATCGCGTCCAAAGACGAACGCAACACCACATAAGCATAATCGCCAAACACCGTGTCCTCCTCCAACACCACCTCCTCGCCATCGCCCGCGTAAAACTCCAACCCCTGTCCGTCTTCCGCGCAATCTTCACCGCCGCCGTATTCCACACGACAACCCGACGCCACCGCATAAGTCATCGGGAAATTACGCAACACCTCCGCCGTGTCCGTCGGCATCAAATTCACGCCAAAATCACTGGCAACACGGCGCGTAATATTGCCGAATATGTCGCCGCGCGAACCCGCCGCTATCCGAAGTGAATCCGCACTGCCCTCCGCCGCCGGCAAATCCGCCTCGCGTAAATATGTCTCGCCCGGATAATACACAATCGGACTTTCCCTCATGTAATCCGGATGCGATACAAAACCCATGTTTTTAAGAACAATCACACTCATCGCCCCCACGCTAACGACCGTCCCCGTCCCCGCCCCGCCTTCAAAATATGAACCCGCCCCCAACACCAGCTTGGTGCCCTCCGGCAATGTCGCATAATCCACGTCATCCACCGACAACACGCCGCTGCGATGACGGGAAAGACTCAAAAAGTCCAGCGGCGAACCCGGCGGTATCACAAAAACACTGTCCCGGGATACAACAAACTCCCGATCAGTTGTCGGGAAGTCAAAAGCAGCCATGACTCTGTTCCCCGTCATTGCATCATCTGCGGCTATCCTCGCAAGACGCTCACCGGACGTCTCAAAACCCGACGGCGGCAAATAAAATCCCGGATGCTGCTGATACGCCTCTTCAAACCACAAAGCGCCCGGTCCGCGACTGTACAAAGTCAAATCGCTCGGAATATATAAATAAATCGGACTCTCCGATACCGCATCCATGTCTTCCGGCACCCGTTTCATCGTCCATGATGAACCCGGCGGCCATGCAATGCCGCGATTCACATCTATCACCCCGTCCGCCGGCAACACCGCAACCCCCGCACCGATGCGCATCACAATGTCCGTGTCCGGAAACATCGCCAACGCATTCGTCACCGGATAAGGACGAGGGGCAAGATATACACTCGCATTAGACTGTTGAGTCGGCGAAATCCCCAACTGCGTGCCAATAAACGGCTCCACCACGCGCACCAGCGGTAATGTGATGGCATTCACCAACACCGGATGACTAAACGCCCCCGGTAATCCGCCTCCCGATGCACGAGACGCCAACTCCAACGGCAAAAACGACTGAACCTTCGGCGAATATACGCCGCTGCCCGCCGGCATCACAAACGCCGTAACATCTCCGCTCGTCGCGTCCGCCTGAAACAAATCCGCATACTCATAATCGCCCGGCGGCAACAAAAACTCCGTCTGCTCGTCAATCGGCAACAACATCGGTATCGCCACCGTGCTGCTCACATCCGCCAACCGAGGTCCAACCATCACCGACAACGGTCCTGTGTTGTATTCCGCCGCCACAATGCCTCCTACAAACTCAAACTCCTCGCCCAACGACAAAGTAACCGTCCCCGTCGGCGACGGCGGCGTCGTCGAACCATCGTATCTCACAATGCTCGCGTTCGGCACCGATGTCGTCAAATTCAAAGTCACGCCCAACGAATCCGGCAACAATATCCGACGCGGATGTGTCATAAACTTCATCCGCGTCCAGGATGCCACGTTTAATGTGACGTTGGGCGCAATATTAATCGGTCTAACGCCGTTATTCACCAAACGACCCGTCAGCGGCTGTAAAATCGTGCCCGGCGGAAAACGCGAAACAGCACTCGGCGGCGCGGGCAGTGCGGTGGTATTAACGTCTCCAAAACCCGCCTGGAAAAATGAATTCATCTCTATGTCAAACACCTCCTGCTCCGAACCTATGCCCGTGCCCTCCCGCAACACCACACGAATGCCGCTCAAATCCATCACCGCGCCATGATAAAAAGTCACCTCGTGTAACTCATTCTCATCCGTGCGAATCCTGCGCCCGCCCGGCAAACTAAACTCAAAATCCGCCGTGCCCGGAAGATTTGTTCTCGCCGCCCTGGCTGTCATCTGAATCCCCGGCGGTAAAAGCGCGCGAGTCCCCGGAGGAAACTCAAAATCATGTCCAATTCCAAAATTGGCGTTGTCCGGATAAAATATGTTCGTCCCAGTCGGTAAAACAAACTCCTCCCTCTCATCAATACGCAAAACGTTCGGCACCAAGTCGTCCGCCATTCCCTCCAACGGCAGTCCCGGCTGACCAAGAGGCAATATATCAACCGTGCTGGGGTTGTACACCAGTAAATCAGAAGGCAACCGAGAATACGCCCGCGATGCAGTCGGCAAAATAATACCGTTCGGCGTCCTAAACCGCAACGACACCGCGGAAAAACTATCGGGGTCCGGCAACAATATGTCACTCGCCGGCGTCCCGTAAAAACTCGTCAATTGCGCTCCGGTTAAAGTCGGTCCAAAATACAACTGAACCGTCGACATCGGGGACAAATAATGAAGGTCCAAATCATCCACCGGTAAAAAGCCCACATCCCCGGACTTCGCCGGCAAACCCGACATCACCGCCGTCACGCGAATAAAATAATCCGTCCTGTCCTCAAAACGAACCGGCAATGACGCCTGGGCGTTTAACTGCCACAACCGTGTCGTCACGTTGTAAAACGCCGACACATTCTCCGCAAAACGAGACGGCAAATACAACGACGAACGTGTCTGACGTGACGACGGTAAAACAAAACGCGTCCCCACCGGCAACTGAACCTGCATGCCATAAACCGGCGTCTCACTCACATCCAAAGTGGCTCTGTTGGCCTCGTTCAACCCCAAAGTCAATCGACCCGCCAAACTGTCGCCCTCCACATACGCCAACGCCGGATCCGCCAATGCCATCGACAACACAACGCCGCTTGCAACACGCTGAGGATTGATGAAATTAATCAACCGCGCCGGCGGCGGCTCCTTCATATATACCCGTGAATTTCTCGCCGCAAACGGATTGCCCAAATCAAATGAAAAATCAATGTCTCCTCCCACCTCAAAAGGCGTGTAAAACGCCCGTTCGAACTCCGCATCCGACGCAAAACCCAACAAATTATCACGCGGATAATAATTATCCGTCATCATCTCCTCCCGGGTCGCTTCATCCATCAAACGACTGTTAAACTCCGTGTCCAACTGATACAACGGAATGTTGTACGGCGGCAAACCGTCCAAAAATACATCCACGTCCTCGGACGCCAACTGCGCTCCCGGTTGTAAATACACCCGCCTAACATTGCGCGCCGGCAACAACACCGTCACGGTAATCCCCTCACTCACCGCCGCCGCCTGTACTTCGGTAACTCTCCGCGTAAACAATCCCGGCGGCGTCCCCGGAGGGGTGACGGGATATGTTGTCCCTGAAGGGTCAAAGTCTATCTCTTGCGCCGGCGCGCCCGGACGACGCTCCAACTTCTGTGCATTGCCGTCGCTATACGCCGCCGGTGACGGTAAATAACCATAACGCATAAAATGGGAATGAAACATGTCCCGGACGCCAAAAAACTGGTCGTCTTTGCCCTCCAACAAATCAATCAACGCCCGGGAACCGGCGCCGTCTCCCGCCAATATGTCCGCGCCCTCTTTCACCAAATCTTCAATCACTATGTATTCGAACTCGTCATTGCTGCCCTCCTGACCGTACAAAATAAACTGGTCGGGGTCATTGGCAAACGCCGGCGGTATGCAATTAGGATTGCGCGGACTTTCAATAGACGCAAAGACATAATCAAATCCCACCTCGCACACCCCCCTCCCAGGTCCGCCGACGCGAGGAGGCAAATATGAATGGTCCAAAAAGTTATAACCCGAAAACATCAAAAAATGACTAAACGTGCCTCCCGGAAAATCCGTCGTGCGACCCGGATTTTCACGAAATCCTATATTTAACGGGTTTTGCAATCCGCCAAACTCCCCCGGCGACACCACCGCCGCCGCCACACGCTGAACTTCACCCGATGAACCCGCCACCGTCGATGTCGCCAATACTATCCAATCCGACTCCTCACGCAACAACAAATGCGGATTCAACGGACGGTCAACCCGCATCATGTTTCGTGACACCGTATACCACAACGGTTCATCGTTGGAGTCAACAAAACGACGGTCTCCCGCTCCGCGAATATAATAACGATTTCTTATGTCGCCCTCGCTAAACTCTGTGCGCCACGGAAAACCTCCGACCCGCGAATACGACTGCAACGGATAAGTGCCGGTCGCGTTAATTCTATACGGAAAATCCGTCAGATTTATAACCACTCTTCTCTGTTCGCCTTTGTTGGTCCAAGCGCAACCTCTGTAAAATCCCCCGCCAGTCGGAGTCGGACTGCCGAATACATCCTGCGTCCCGTCCAAATTCCCGTCTATCATTATCGTGTCCGGACACGGCAAACCAAAATAACGATACGGCTCACTGGATTGGCCATTTACCGTCCATATTTGGTCGGTTCTGCCCGGGACAAACAAATCCACATTCGGCGACGACAAACTGTCCATGTCCAACGCGTTATAACGTCCGTCTCCGCTTTCAATATTGCGCCGCGGGGGCGGTATCAACGCGTAATCTATTAATGCCCGGCGCGCCGCATCCATATTAGTCCGCTCCTCCGCTGAACGCTCCGACTGCATCTCCGCACTCTTCAGAAAAATCTCCGATACCCCCCAAATGCTCAAACCCATCATCGCAAATACCAACAATACAATGTGGATAAATCCGCGCGCAGAACGACGCCGCCTAAATGACAGTCGCCCAAATCTCAAATCGCGTGAAAATCTTGACATTACATGATAATTGTAATATAAATAAATGTGCCATAATTGCGAAAAAGTGAAATTCCTCCAACTTTTTTTGCAATTAACAGTAATTATAACACAAATCACCTCTTTTTACGCCCAATTTCACCAAATTCCCGTCAATTACCCGGCGATATTTCACATGATATAATCCCGCTTTTTATTAGAAAGTTACTATCATGACCGCAACAATTATCGACGGGCGAGCTGTCGCCGACTTGGTTTTGGATGAATGTGCAACAAAAATCTCGGGAGCGTCTCGTACTCCCGGACTGGCGGTGCTAATTGTCGGTGAAAATCCGGCTTCACAAGTTTATGTCCGAAATAAAGTCCGTTCCTGTGAACGAGTCGGGCTAAACTCAAAAAAACTGGAACTCCCCGCCGATATTACCGAAGATGCATTGCTCAATGAAATCAACACTCTCAATACAGATGACTCCATTCACGGTATTTTGTTGCAACTCCCGCTCCCCGCACACATCAACGCCGACAGAGTTCTGCTCGCCATCACCCCCGAAAAAGATGTCGACGGATTTCATCCCGAAAACATGGGACGTCTGGCCTCCGGACTCCCCGCCCTGCAACCCTGTACTCCGCGCGGATGTATGCGTTTGTTACAACATGCCGGCATTGACCCCGCCGGAAAACGAGCCGCCATACTCGGACGAAGCAATATTGTCGGAAAACCCATGGCATTAATGCTCATCAACGCCGGCGCAACTGTGTCAGTTTGTAACTCCAAAACACCATCTCTGTCCGAAATCACTCTCAGCGCCGACATTCTTGTCGCCGCTGTTGGACGTCCCAAAATGGCGGGCGCAGACCTTGTTAAACCCGGCGCCGCAGTCATTGATGTCGGCATCAACCGCACCGAAACCGGCATTGTCGGCGATGTGGATTATGACTCCGTTTGCGAAGTCGCCGGACATATCACGCCCGTGCCGGGAGGCGTCGGACCAATGACCATCGCCATGTTGGTCGCCAACACTCTGCAAGCGGCGGGAGTATGAATACGCCGCCGATGCGGGCGGCGAATGTTTGCAAACGCTACGGCGGAGTCGTTGCCGTGGATAATGTGTCGTTTTCATTGTCTCCCGGAGAATGCGCCGGTATTTTAGGTCCGAACGGCGCGGGTAAAAGTACCTTATTAAACATCTGTCTTGGTTCTCGGCGGCGTGACTCCGGCGAAGTCGAACTGTTGGGTTTTGACATGGCAAAAAACCCGCTGGAAGCTCGTGCAAAAATCGGCGTTGTTCCTCAAAAAGACATGTTAGACCCGGACTTCACTTGTGCGGAGAATTTGTCGGTTTATGCGCAATATTTCGGCATTACTTTAAGTGAAAGTGAAATCACCGAGTTGTTGGACTTCGCCGGACTGTCATCACGCAACACATCCGCCATTGCTCATCTCTCAGGCGGCATGCAACGTCGATTAACTCTTGCGCGCGCGATGATTAACCGTCCGTCACTTATTTTCTTGGATGAGCCGACAACCGGATTAGACCCCCAGGCGCGTCATCTTATATGGGAGAGATTACGCAGCTTACAAGAACGCGGCATCACATTATTACTAACGACTCATTTTATGGAGGAAGCCGAAAGATTATGCGACCGCGTAATGATCATGGACGGCGGTCAATTCATCGCGGACGGCACACCACAAGAGCTCACACACACGCATGTAGAGCCGGAAGTCGTAGAAGTATACGGCGAGACCGCGCGTGATTGGCTTTCCGAGAACGCGGCGATTGCCGGACGGCGTGAGAACTTCGGACAGTTGTCGTATTGTCATATTAAAGACGCCGCGCCGTTGTTGGACGCCTTAAGACAGACCTCATTTCGTTTTGTACACCGCCGAGCGGGTATGGAAGACGTATTCCTCCGCCTCACCGGACGCGAGTTACGCGAATGACGCCTTACACTCCACCGCGTTTCTCCCCACGCGCATTACGATTAACGGCGCGCAACTTCCTTGTCTGGCGCAAGCTCATAGCGTCTTCCATTGTCGTACATTTGGTGGAGCCATTAATCTTCTTAGCCGGTTTTGGATTGGGAGTCGGCACATTAGTCGGAGATGTCGGCGACATTCCTTATTTGGAGTTTGTAGCCGCGGGGATGATAGGGTTTTCGGTCGCCAACAGCGCGAGTTTTGAAGCGTTATACTCGGCATTCACGCGCATGCATGTTCAGCGGACATGGGAGTCCGTCTTACATGCGCCGATGACAGTTGACGACATTGTTTTCGGAGAATGGTTATGGGCGGGTTTCAAAAGCGCCTTTGCCGCCATGTCGATGTTGTTAATACTGTCAATATTAGGACTGGCAACCTACCCCGCGGCGTTGTTAATTCTACCGACAGCGATTGTCGGCGGTTTGGCTTTTGCGGGAATTGCATTGGTTTGTAACGCCCTTGCGCGCGGTTATGAGTTCTTTTCATTCTACTTCTCACTCTTTATCACCCCAATGTTAATACTATCGGGAGTTTTCTTTCCGGTGGAGACTTTGCCTGCGCCATTGGCGGCGGTTTCAGTAATTTTACCGCTGCGACATTTGATAGACATTATCCGCCCGGCGCTTGGCGGTGAATTTCCGCCGTCACTGATATGGCATCTCATCATTCTGACACTATACGGCGGAGGCGGATTATGGGCGGCGACAATCATCACTCGCCGGAGATTTTTATCATAAAGGCGGTTCTTATTATAAATTAAGCGGGTATAATTGGAGCATGAAAACACTTCGGGATAACTGAAATGCTGTGGATTAAAGCGTTACACATTATCGCCGTAATTTTTTGGTCGGCGGGATTGTTGTATCTACCGCGTTTGTTTGTCTACCACGCCGACTGCGAAGACGACGCGGGACGGCGGCGTTTTTGCACGATGCAGTCGCGTTTGTATTGGCGAATCATGACGCCGGCAATGATCGGCGCGATGATATTCGGCTTGTTGTTGCTGCCTTATTATCTAAAAACCGGCGGCTGGATCGGCGTGAAGCTTCTGCTGGTGTTGGGGATGTTTGTTTTTCATGCTTATTGCGGCGTGATTGTCAAACGATTCAACGCCGGGGAGACTCCACATCATGCGAAGTTCTTTCGGTTGTTTAATGAAATCCCGGCGTTATTAATCGCGGTTATTGTGTTGTTAGTCGTGTTAAAGCCGTTTTAGTCATGTTTGGCCTGGTTTTTCAGACAATTGTTGTTGCGGTGCGAGCGGTTCCGCATTCTTTTGGATTCGCCGCGCCGGTAATCATACTCTCCGCCTTTTTTGCCGGAGCGTATTGGGAGTTCACACCTCCGCCTTTTGTCGCACTTCTCGCCGTCATCTGTTCACTGGTGTTGGTTCCGCCGTATTTGTCCGCGGCGTTGGATGTCATGCTCAGTCCGGAATCACCGCCGACTTTTAAGAGTGCGTTTTCATGGCACCGTCATCAAATTGATTTTTTCATCTTCACAGTTGGCTCATTGTTGTTTTTGGGGATATTAATTGGAGCGTTGGGCGACATTGCCAGAGACCTGCATCAAGTGTCGCAAGAGTTGGAAGCCGAAGTGGCCGCCGAACAAGTCGCAGAACATGAGAAATTCGGATACACCCAAGGCGGAACATTAATCGCATTGTTTGGCTCCCGTCTTTTTGCCGGAGCGGCGTTATTGATGGCAATTTTGGCGTGGAACTATCTCTTTCGCACCGCGATTAAAATGCCGGGACATGTTGACGGTTATGACATTAACACCGAAGAAGCCCTGTCGCTCACCAAACATTACAGTACGCAAATCATGGCGGTTTCATTGTTTGTTAATGTTGGGATGTCGTCTTTTCTGCTCACTGTTTTGCCGTGGGAAGCCGCTCAATGGTGGATGAAAGCGATAATGTTTGGCGTTATTGTCTGGATATTTGTTCATATCAACATGGCAATGTTGGTCGCCATGTATTGGCAATACACCGAGGGATACAACAAACGCCCGTTGCGCTCTTTTTAGTTTA
>JAWONR010000041.1:0-16488 GCA_033865115.1 Candidatus Persebacter sydneyensis
GGAAAGAGTCGCCCAGGCGGATGAAGAGGTGGAAGTGACACCGTCTTTGAGCGGCGCCGAGCGGAGAGAAATGCTTCAACAGGCAAATCAATTGCATGTCAAAGGCTCGTATGAGCGCGCGGAGAAAATTTATCGGAGCATTCTTGATAAAAATCCGACAAACGTGGACGCGCTGAGGGGACTCGCGCTGGCGGCGGTCGCCGGCGGACGTTATCAATTGGGAGTCGGAACTTATCTTAAAATATTGGAATACTATCCCAGTGATTCAGTCGCGCTTGCCGATTTGGCAAACTTGCACGGCGCATCAGGCGAAAACTTTTTCGCCATAGAGCGCGCGCTGAAAAACAACATCGGCAAACAGCCGCAATGGGACGGGCGACTGCATTTTGCGCTGGGAAATTTATACACCGAACGCGAACGTTGGCTGGACGCGCAAAAGTCATATTTTGAAGCATTCTCAGGCGACCCAAGAAACCCCGATTATGCCTACAATTTAGCGGTAGTGCTGGATTATCTCAACAAGCCCACGCTGGCGGTTAATTATTACCGGCAGGCGTTGGAATTGTCCGCGCATACGCGGAGCGGCTTTGACGCCGCACCGGTGCGGGCGAGAATCCGGGACATTTCGCAATAGGAAAGGAGCGGTAAAATGGCGGACGTTATTGATGATTTAGAAACTAAGTCCGAAGGCGAACAGGCTGTTCCCCTGGGGGAGCGGCTTCTGGAAAAACGCGTACTTTCCGACGACCAATTGCGCATCGCCTTGTATGAACAACAGGCATCGCGCGAACCGCTCGGACGCGTGTTGGTGCGACTGGGATTCGTCACTGAGGCAACCATTCGCGACATATTGTCCGAAAGCGGCGGCGTCAGCACGGTGGATTTGTCAAAGATTACCGTCGATTCGGACGTGCTCGCCAAAATTCCGCTGGAAGTCGCCAAGCAGTACAACGTGTTTCCTATTGCGTTTCGTGAAGAAACCAATACGATTGTCATCGCCGTCGCCAACCCGAATGACTTTGTGTTGGCCGACCAAATTCGGGCGTTCTTGGGCGGCGATTATGAGTTGGAATTTATGGTGTCGGAGGAATCCGCCATCTCGCGCGCGGTTGATGAATACTACGGCTTGGAGCTCACCATTGAGGGAATTCTTAGGGAAATTGAAATGGGCGAGGACAGCAGCGAAGTCGGGGAAAGCACCACGAATCCGATTGTTCGACTGGTTAATGCGTTTCTTAATGACGCGGTCAAGCGCGGCGCATCCGACGTACATTTTGAGCCGGAAGAAAGCTTCTTGCGCGTCCGCTATCGGATTGACGGCGTTTTGCGGCAGATTCGCAGTTTGCACCGCAGTTATTGGGACAGCATGGCGGTTCGCCTGAAGGTGATTTCAGAAATGAACATCGCCGAATCGCGGACATCGCAGGACGGGCGCATTAGTTTCACCCTGTATGGACGGGGTGTTGATTTTCGCGTTGCCGCGCAGCCGACGACGCATGGTGAAAACTTTGTGTTGCGGATTTTGGACCAACAACGAAACGTCGCCAAAATTGACGGTCTGGGCATGAACGAAAAGTCAATGGGTTTGTTGAGATTGATTATGTCGCGTCCGAACGGCGTGATTATGGTTACCGGCCCCACGGGCAGCGGCAAGACGACAACGTTGTATTCCATCATCCAGCACCTTAACACCGAACAGGTGAATATTATGACGCTGGAAGATCCGGTGGAATATCCGCTGCCGATGATACGGCAAACACCGGTCGGCGAAAGCGGCAAAATGACATGGGAAATCGGCATTAAATCCCTGTTGCGGCAGGACCCGGACATTATTTTGGTCGGCGAGGTGCGTGAAACCAACACCGCCGAACAGGTGTTTCGCGCCGCCATGACCGGACACTTGGTGCTGACAACTTTGCACACCAACAACGCCATCAGCGTGATTCCCCGTCTGCAGGACATGGGCGTGCTGCCCGACATTATGGCGACCAACATCAGCGGCATTATCGCCCAGCGACTGGTGCGCCGCCTGTGCCCGCAGTGCAAACAGAAAAAAACCGAATTGAACGACGAGGAAAAAATGGTCATGGGCCATTTTATGCCGGACATTGAAAAAACATTTGAGGAGTACAACATGCATGAGTCCGTGGGCTGCGCGGCATGCGACAACCAGGGTTATCGCGGTCGCTCCGCATTGATGGAAATCCTCCGGTTTAACGACGAACTGGACGAAATAATTGCCAACCGCGGCACCGCCAAACAAGTCAAGGAAGTAGCGGTTGCAAGCGGCGGCTTTGTGAGCATGGCTGAAAACGGCGTGGCAAAAATCCTTGAAGGTGAAACCACATTGTCTGAAATCGCACGGGTGACCGACATTACCGTGTTCTTCACCGTCCCGAAGGGAGAATAGCCATGGCAACCTTTCAATACAGCGGAGTTAACCAGGCCGGCGTGGTGGTGCGCGGCAAAATGGACGCGCGCAATGCCAACGACCTGGAAAAACGCATCAGCCGACTCGGCATCTCCCTGATTAGCAGCGATGAAACCGGCGGACTGCTGAGCAGCGTCGGCTCAACACTGTTTCAGAAAAAAGTCACCAACGACGAGCTCGCGCAACTGTGCTTTTATGTCCAACAGTTGGTCAGCGGCGGCGTGCCGCTTCTTGAGGGACTGTCGGATGTCCGCGATTCGGTCGCCAATCCGGCGCTGCGCAACACCATCGGCGTGATTATCCAGGATATTGAACAGGGCTCCACGTTGTCGCAGGCAATGCGACAGCATCCCAAAACTTTTGACGACGTGTTTTGTAGTTTGGTTGAAGCCGGCGAATTTTCCGGCGAACTTGACTTCGTGTTGGGCAACATCGGCACCAACATCAGATGGCACGATGAAATCATCAAAAAAACCAAAAAGGTTATCCGCTATCCGATATTTGCGCTGGTCGTTTTGTTGCTCGCGACTTTTTGTCTGATGGTGCTGGTGGTGCCGGATTTGACAAAATTGCTCAAGACGCTGGGCGAAGAACTGCCGTTATACACCATCGCGCTTATTCACACCTCCGATTTTATTATCGCGCAGTGGCAGTCAATCATTATCGCCGCCGTGGCGGTTTATGCCGGCACGCTCGTGGTGATAAAATTGATTCCCGGATTTGACTACTTTTGGGATAAAACCAAAATCCGAATTCCCGGACTGGGACCGGTGTTTGAAAAATTGCTGCTGTCGCGGTTTTCCAATGTGTTCGGCATGTTGTACGGCTCCGGGGTGAACGTGATTGATGCGCTGAAAATATCGCGCGGCGCCATGGGCAACAAGTTTGTCGCCGGCGGCATGGACGACGTTATCAACAACATCACCGAGGGAAAGTCAATATCCGAGGCGTTTAGGGAATCCGGACTGTTTCCGCCCCTGGTGTTGCGCATGTTAAAGCTGGGCGAGACGACGGGCGGCGTGGACAAAGCCATGGAACAAATCAAGGCGTATTACGACCGCGACGCCACCGAGGCGATTGAAGCCGCTCAGGGACTGATTCAGCCGCTGATGCTGATATTGCTGGCCGGACTTTTAGTGTGGGTTATCGTGGCGGTGTACGGACCGTTGTATGACCTGCTGGGGAGCATCAAATGAAATTTTTTATCCCAATGGCGGTTCAATTGCGGACCAAGTACGGTCTGCTTATCACCGACAGCGACATCGGCATCGTGTCGTGGAAGGCCGGCGAGATGGAGCGTCTCGCCGTGTTTAGCAACGACGACTCCGGCTCCGCCCGGATGATCGAATTTTTCGCGCAAAACGCAAGTACGTTTAGAGACAAGCCGATGCACATTTTGGTGAACATCATCGGCGAGGACTATCGTTTTGAAAAAGTGGCGCACTTGATAGGAAAGTATAAAACCGACTTTCACACGCGCCGCATGCAACAACTGTTTCGCGGCAGCCAATTTTGCATCTCGGAGGTGCAGGGGCGCGAAGAACGCGGCAAGCGGGAGGACTGGGTGTTGTTTTCCGGCATTTTGACCGAAAACAAAGTTCTGCCATGGGTTCAGGCGGCGGTGAGAGCGGGCTGTTATTTGGCGGGCGTACACATGGTGTCGCACCTGCTGTCCGACCATATTTTGCGCGCCGTCGGCGGAAATTCAAAGGGCAACAATCTGCTTATCACGCTCCACGAACGCAGTTTGTTGCGGCAGACGTTTTATATTAACGGCCATTTGCGGTTCAGCCGTGTTTCCAAGGTTCACAGCGGAACGGTTGAAGAACTGTCGGATTCCGTGAAAAAGGAACTGGAACGGACTTTGCAATATTTGGCCTCGCTTAAGATTTCCACCGCCAACGGCGTCAAAGTGCGCATGGTGGCGCCCAGCAACATGGTCGGACAACTGCGTGAATTGACGCCGAGCGGCGACCGCGTTACTTTTGATTTTTATGACGTGGCGCAGATCGCGGAGGGCATCGGGCTCAAATCGCCGATTGAATTGTTGGGCGCGGACAGTTCTCTGCCGATGCATCTCATGTTTTCCTGTGTGCAAACCGGCCAA
This sequence comes from Candidatus Persebacter sydneyensis, assembly GCA_033865115.1. Lineage (GTDB taxonomy): Bacteria > Pseudomonadota > Gammaproteobacteria > Tethybacterales > Persebacteraceae > Persebacter > Persebacter sydneyensis. The sequence continues at coordinate 4,539 of JAWONR010000041.1, forward strand.
CTGGCACCCGTCAGGTTGGTGACTTATTATTGGTCGTATCTCAGCGCACAAGTGGCGGTCGCCTTTTTGTTGCTTTACGGCATCAACGCCTATTTTACACCGCTGGGCTATTTGAGCGACGGTTATGAAAGCGCATCGGCATCCGTGGAATTGACACAAACCGCTAACAGTTTGCAGCGCCAATATGACGCCGAAGTGGGCGCCGTGGTCGGGGAACCCCCGTCTTCGCCCAATAATATGCGGGCGGTGTCAAGCTTTTATACCACCATGGAAGACTTGTTGGTGTCGCCGACGCAACTGCTGTATTTTATCGGACAGGGACTGCGCAAAAATCCCGGCATACAAATTGACAAGGTTGAGTGGGAGGTGTCAAACACGCCGTCCGGCGGAGGCAGCATAGACGATACGATTGTCAGGGGCGGCGATATTTACCAAATCGCCGAAATTCACGGCGTTTTACTTGAGCGGGGGGCGGAAAACTACAGGGATGTCGCCGCCCGTGCAAAACGATTGATTATTTCGTTGAGCGGGCGCGAGGATATTCACGTTGATGCGGTTCAAGTGCCGTCCGACACCATTTCCACGGAAAACCTCAGCGGTGAGCTGAGCACCGGTCTTGATGTTGAAGCGCCGACATCGCGTCAATTTGTGTTGCGTATCATCTGGAAGGCGTATGACAGGGAAGGCTTTGAAAAAGCCGTTAGTGAATCATGATTACGGAGGCGGAAAACAATGGCAGTTAACATTCGAGTGGGAAGAAGAGAGAAAAAACTCATCGGCATCGTGGCGGTGGTGTTTGTCCTTGCTTTTGTCTTGCCGCAGGTGCTGAGCGAGTACGCCAGGGGGTATAGCAGCGAGGAATTGAGTAAAAAGCAGGCTCAAGAGGCGCAAATCGCCACATTGCGCAAGGATTTGGACGGCATTGAAGAGCGCAAGGATATTTTGCGCCGGTATATTCGACGCTATCAGTCGCTGGTTGACCGCGATGTGATCACTCTGCCCGGACCGGTGGATTTGGTCAACAAAATGAAAAAAATAAGCGCCGACCGGAGACAAAAAGCGGTTCAGTTTATGTTCGGCGACACCCGACGCCTGCAGGCGGAGGACACAATATACACAAAAGACAGCACCGTGCAAATTGAAATATATCCCCTTGAATTAAGCATGGGGATGTTGCATGACCTGGACATATTTATGTTCATGGAGTCCATTGAAGACCAGGTGTCCAGTCTGGCGTTTCCGGTGAAATGCACAATGGAACGGCTGACCAGTGAATTTGTGGTGACCGACCGGGAAAATATGCAGGCGACCTGCCGGATTAACTGGTATTCAGTGAGTGACCCGGATCGTCGGATAAACACCGGACAAGAGGCGGAGACGGAAGAAACCGCATCGACCGGCGCTGACAATTAAGACGGAGCGAAAAGGAGGCATGGCAATGAGAAAAATTTCATTATGGTTGCTGGCGGGCGCTTTGTGCGGCGGGGCTTACGCGCAACAAACTGACGAAGTTCAAGTCGAGGACGAGGCGGAAAGTCAAAACCGGCCGGGTATGCCGGCGTTGTTTTTCAGCAATGAGCAGCGGCGGATTTTGGAAGTGGTGCGACAGGAAATTATCAGCGAAGAAAGCCTTGATTTTGACGAGTTTGTGCCGCTGGTTCTGACGCAATCAGGAACCGTGGAACAGCAGGACACCGCCTCGGAGGTTTCTTCCATACGCAGTCATGATGTCCAGCTTAACGCCTATGTGCAAAACCGGAGCTCGGGCAGCGGATTTGTTTGGATTAACAATGTGGCGTATCCGCTGGCGGATACCGAGGGCTTTTTGCAGCGCGAAGATTATTTGGAGAACTTGTCGTTTAATGAAGCGGGAGAAATGACCGGACTGGATATCGCCAATAATTCGCGTTTTGTGTTGCGAGTCGGGCAAAAGCTCGCCGGTAACGGAGATGCAACCGAAACTTATCCGGTAATCATTGTTAAAAAGCGCTAATTGCAGTTGAGTCTCCGATGACGGATAGCACAACTCCGGAACCGAATTCACCCGACACCGGCAAGTACCGTCGGCGGGTTTTGCTGGGTATTTCTTCAATATTGGGCGGCATCGGGTCGCTGGCGGCGGCAGTGCCGTTTGTGTCCAGTTTGCGCCCAAGCCGTAAAACACGGGCGGAAGGCGCGCCAGTGTCCGTTGCCGTCAAAGACATTGCCGAAGGCGATTTGCGGGTGACGGTGTGGCGACAAAAACCGGTGTGGGTGCTGAGACGCAACGCCCAAATGATAGCCGAAATAGACGACGCCGCCAGCGAAGAACTGCTGGATCCGGATTCGGAAAGCAGTGTACAACCGGAATATTGCAAAAACAAATCGCGCTCCATCAAGCCGGAATATTTTGTCGCCGTGGGATTGTGTACGCACCTGGGATGTTCGCCGGGACGGGAGGGTGAAAAGGGTTTTTTGTGCGCCTGTCATGGTTCGCGCTTTGATTTTGCGGGACGGGTGGTAAAAGGCAGTCCGGCGCCGAAGAATCTCTTTATTCCTCCGCACTATTACGGCGAAGACGGCGATATTATTGTCGGCGCCGATTCGCCCGACTCGGCGGCATAACGGGCGCAATGTCTTCTTTTGGAGATTGGCTTGATAAACGCATGCCGTGGCGGGAGACGGTGCGCAAACACCTGACCGAATATTACGCGCCCAAAAACTTTAACACATTGTACGCCTTCGGCGCGCTGGCAATATTGATGTTGGTCGTGCAGATTGTCAGCGGCATATTTTTGACGATGAATTACAAACCGGACGCCGAACGGGCGTTCGCCTCGGTGGAATACATCATGCGCGACGTTCAATGGGGGTGGTTGATTCGCTATGTGCATTCCACCGGCGCCTCTTTCTTTTTTATCGTGGTGTATTTGCACATGTTTCGCGCCCTGATGTACGGCTCTTATCGCGCGCCGCGGGAGTTGGTGTGGATATTGGGCATGCTGATTTTTCTGGCGTTGATGGCGGAGGCGTTTTTCGGTTATTTGTTGCCGTGGGGACAAACTTCGTTTTGGGGGGCGCAGGTTATCGTTAATCTGCCGTCATCGGTGCCGTTTATCGGTGAATGGCTGTCGGAATTTATTCGCGGTGATTATGCGATTTCCGATGTGACACTCAACCGCTTTTTTGCGTTGCATGTGGCGGCGATTCCGCTTTTGATTATCGTGCTGGTGTTTTTGCACATTGTGGCGTTGCATCAGGTCGGCTCGAACAATCCGGACGGCGTGGAAATTAAAGAAAAGAAGGACGCCGCCGGCATTCCCCTGGACGGCATTCCTTTTCATCCCTATTATTCGGTAAAAGACACTTTTTGCGCGGTGGTCTTTTTGTGCTTTTTTGCGATGGTCGTGTTTTTTGCCCCGGAGATGGGCGGTTATTTCCTGGAAGCGCCGAATTTTGAGCCGGCAAATCCGTTAAAAACCCCCGACCATATTGCTCCGGTTTGGTATTTCACGCCGTTTTATGCGATTTTGCGCGCGGTGCCGCCGTTTTTAGGCACGCAAATATGGGGTGTTTTGGCGATGGGTTTGTCAATTGTGTTGTTGTTTGTTTTGCCGTGGTTGGATTGCGGAGCGGTGCGTTCCATTCGTTATCGCGGCTGGTTGTATAAATCCGCACTTTTGGTGTTTGTGGTCAGTTTCATCGCTCTCGGTGTTTTGGGAACATTGGCGCCGAGTCCCGGACGGCAGGCGGCGGCGCAAATTTTCTCACTGACATATTTTGGCTTTATTTTATTGATGCCTTATTACACCCGGCTTGATAAAACAAGTCCGCCGCCGGAGCGGCTGGTATGAGTTATAAATATTGGATGCGCCGGGCGGCGTTGTTTGGAGTGATGTTGGCGGCGCCGGCTTATGCCGCCGGCGGCGGCGTTAGTCTGCCGCAAGCGCCGTTGGAATCTGACAATGTGGAGGCACTGCAACGCGGTGCGGCGACATTTGTCAATTACTGCATGGGTTGTCACGGCGGGGAGTATTTGCGCTACGGGCGAATGGTGGAAGATTTGGCAATCAACGAAAGACAGGTGAAAAAGTTTTTGATTCACAACGACGCCGGTTTGGGAGACGGTATGAAAACCGCCATGCGCGCCGAAGACGCGCGTGAGTGGTTTCACCAGGCGGCGGTGCCTGATTTGTCATTGTCGGCGCGGTTGCGCGGACCGGATTGGTTGTATGCGTATTTGCGCGGTTTTTACCGTGACCCGTCCCGTCCGAGCGGTTGGAACAACGCGATTTTTGACAATGTCGCCATGCCGCATGTGATGTCCAGTTTGCAGGGCGTTTTTACGCGCGATGCCGAAAGCGGCGAATTTGTGCGGATGTCGGAAGGGCGGATGACCGAGGCGGAATATGACGCGCTGGTCGGCGATTTGGTTTCATTTATGGTTTATATGGGCGAGCCGTCACGCAACAAGCGTTACCAAACGGGTTATTTGACGATGACGTTTTTGCTGCTGCTGTTGTTGGCGACTTATTTTTTGTACCGGGAATACTGGAAGAACATTCACTGATATGGTTGTCGTTTTATATTCGGGGAGCTACTGTCCCTATTCGCATCGTTGTCGGATCGCTCTGAAGGAAAAGCAAATGGAGACCGGCGTTGATATTTTCGAAGTGGACCTCAACAACAAGCCGGAAGAGCTTGCGTTGTACAATCCGTACAACCAGGTGCCGGTGTTTGTCGACCGCGAGGTGAAGCTGTACGAATCAAACATTATCAACGAGTATGTTGACGACCGTTTTCCGCATCCTCAGTTGATGCCGATGGACATTATGCTGCGCGCCAAGGTGCGGATTATGATGCACATGATTGACAAGGAGTTGTTTCAATATGTTGACATTTTGGAGCGCAAAAATTCCAAAAAAGCACAGCGCGAAACGGCGCGTTTGCGCATTGCGGAAAACCTTCGCTTGCTCACGCCGCATTTGGCGACGGGCAACAAGTATTTGGCGGACAATGAATTTACACTGTTGGACGCGTCACTGGCGCCCTTGTTGTGGCGGTTGGAGCGTTATAAGATTGTGCTTCCGCCCAAGGCGTGGCCGGTGAACAAATACGCCGAGCGCATTTTTTCACGTCCGGCATTTGGAGAATCTCTGACCTCCATTGAAAGAGCGATGCGAAAATGAATTTGGCGGAAGATGTTTCGGCGCGTCCGTATTTGTTGCGCGCGATTTATGAATGGTGTGCGGAAAAAAAATACACGCCGTACTTGGCGGCGGACTCTCGTTGTGAGGACGTACAGATTCCCTCCTCGGCGGGAGGCAGCGGTAATTTTGTCGTTTTTAATATTTCATCGGATGCGGTGCGTGATTTAACCATTGGCGAAGAGGTGTCATTTACCGCCCGTTTTCACGGTGTGACTTCCCATGTTATTTTGCCGGCGCGGGCGATCACCGGCATATACGCGCGCGAAACCGGTTCGGGATTGTCGTTTGCGGCGCCTACGCACGGCACCGAAAAGCCCGTCATCGCCGATGACAAACCGGATTTGCGAATCATATAACGCGGCGATGTTAGATTTGTATTATTGGACGACGCCCAACGGGCACAAAGCGGTGATTTTTTTGGAAGAGGCGGAATTACCATACCGCTTGTTGCCGATTCATATCGGACGGGGTGACCAGTTTGACCCGCAGTTTCTTGAGATTTCACCCAACAATCGAATTCCGGCTCTGGTTGACAATGACATCGCCGACAACAAACCACAGGCGATTTTTGAATCGGGTGCGATTTTGCTTTATTTGGCGGAAAAAACCGGACGTTTTATGCCCGTCGAAACTCGCGCGCGTTATGAAGTCATACAGTGGTTGATGTGGCAGATGGGCGGACTGGGACCGATGTTGGGACAAAACCATCATTTTCGCGGTTATTCGCCGGAGCCGGTGCCGTACGCCATTGAACGTTATGAAAAAGAAACACAGCGGTTGTACAAGGTGTTGGACAAACAACTCGCCGGACGCGATTATATTTGCGGAGAGTATTCCATCGCCGACATGGCATGTTATCCGTGGACGGTGCCTTATGAACGGCAGGGAATTGTGTTGGAAAATTATCCAAATGTGGGGCGGTGGATGGACGAGATGGCGGCGCGTCCGGCGGTGGCGCGCGCCTATCAAAAAGGACGGGAGCTCAACACCGAGGCGACTGTTGATGAAGAGGCGCGAAAGTTTTTATTCGGACAAACCGAGCCGGGTAAACCGCCCGCATGACGGATGGTGTTGTGGTGCTGACCGGCGCCGGTATTTCCGCGGAATCGGGGCTGAAAACATTCCGCGCCGCCGATGGATTATGGGAAAACCATCGAATAGAAGAAGTTGCAACGCCGGAAGGTTTCGCCCGCGCGCCGGAAACAGTTCATGCGTTTTATAACGAGCGGCGGCGACAACTCGCGGATGTCAATCCCAATCGCGCGCATGTCGCGCTGGCGGAGTTTGAACGCGAATGGCGGGGGGATTTTATGCTCATCACGCAAAACATAGATGATTTGCATGAGCGCGGCGGGAGTGACAAAGTTTTGCACATGCATGGTGAGTTGTTAAAAATGCGGTGTGAGCATTGCGGCGGCGTGTTTGTTATTCGCGATGATTTGTCGATGGAGTCGGTTTGTGCCGATTGTCACCAGGCGGGCGGATTGCGCCCGGATATTGTGTGGTTTGGGGAAATGCCTTATTACATGGAGGAAATTACGATGGCATTGTCGCGTTGCACAATGTTTGTATCGATAGGGACTTCGGGGAATGTTTATCCGGCGGCGGGATTTGTCCGTCAGGCGCGGGCGGCGGGGGCGGAATGTGTGGAGTTGAATTTGGAACCTTCGGCTGGCGGGGACTGTTTTGACCGGAAATTTTACGGACCGGCGACGGAAGTGGTGGGTGACTTTTTTTCACACCTGTCGCCGACAATAAGCGCATAAGCGGGCGAAAATCGCTAATATTTTGATATTATTAAGGACATGGGAAAAGCAAAATTGTTCATTCGCACATTTGGCTGCCAAATGAACGCATATGATTCGGCTCGCATGGCCGATGCGTTGGCGGCGGAAACCGACCCGGCGAAGACGCCGGAAGAAGCCGACATTGTTTTATTTAACACTTGTTCGGTGCGCGACCGCGCGCAGGAAAAGGTGTTTTCGGATTTGGGGCGGATATTGCCGCTGAAAGAAAAAAATCCCAACATGTTAATCGGTGTCGGCGGTTGTGTGGCGAGTCAGGAAGGCGACAACATTCGCCGCCGCGCGCCTTTTGTGGATGTGGTGTTTGGACCGCAAACTATTCACCGGCTGCCGGACATGTTGGCGGAGCGGCGACGCAGCGGACGGACGCAAGTGGATGTTTCATTTCCGGAAATGGAGAAGTTTGATTCCTTGCCGCCGCCGGGCGTGCGCGGTGTGTCGGCGTTTGTTTCAGTGATGGAGGGGTGTAGTCGATATTGTTCGTTTTGTGTTGTCCCTTATACCCGCGGTGAAGAAATGTCGCGTCCGGTAGAGGGGATTTTGGAGGAAATTGCATCACTGGCCATGCGCGGCGTGCGCGAAGTGACATTGTTGGGACAGAATGTTAACGCTTATCGCGCGAAGCACAACGGCGGCGAAGTTGATTTTGCGGCGTTGTTGGAATGCGTGGCGGCGGTGGAAGGCATCAGTCGTATTCGGTTTACCACTTCGCATCCGTTGGAGTTTTCCGACCGGTTGGCGGAGACGTTTGGGCGCATGGACAAGTTGGCGCCACATTTGCATTTGCCGGCACAGTCGGGTTCCGACCGCATTTTGGCGGCGATGAAACGCGGTTATACCGCGCTGGAATATAAATCCATCATTCGCAAAGTTCGGCGGGCGCGTCCGGATATCGCCGTGTCCAGTGATTTTATTATTGGTTTTCCGGGCGAGAGTGAAAAAGATTTCGCCAAAACCATGGCGTTTGCGGAAGAGGTCGGTTTTGATTTTAGTTATAGTTTTCTTTACAGTCCTCGTCCCGGCACACCGGCGGCGACGCTTTCCGATGAAACGCCGCAACAAGTGAAAAAAGAACGACTGTTGCAGTTGCAAAAATTGTTGGATGACAGCGGACAGAAAATCAGCCGCGACATGGTGGGTTCAATTGAAGATGTGTTGGTGGAAGGACGGTCAAAAAGAAACGCGCAGGAAATGCACGGACGCGCCGGCAACAATCGGATGGTGAATTTCCCCGCTGATGAGTCTTGGATTGGAAAGTTCGCGCGGGTGCGCATTACCGCCGCCACTCCTCATGCCCTGCGCGGTGAATTGGCGGAGGAATCATGAGTGATTCCGTCACTGTTTCAATGTCGCCGCCCTGTAATGAGCGGCTTGCGAATTTATGCGGAGCGATGGACGGCAACATCACTCATATTGCGAAGGCTTTTAATGTGGAGATTCGCCGCCGCGGCGAAAAATTTAGCGTGCGCGGCAAAGACGCGCGCGGTGCCGCTGAAACATTGCAAAAACTTTACGCCCGCGCCGACAATGGCATTGATTTGTTGGATGTGCAAATGTGTATCGGCGACCGCGAGGCGCCGCCTACCGTGCGCGGAAGATTTGAACCGAAAACACCCGCGCAGGCGGTGTTGTTGCAAAAAATTATTGACAATAGTGTCGTGTTTTGCGCCGGTCCCGCCGGCACCGGTAAGACACATGTCGCATTGGCGGCGGCGCTGCAATTGATGCGAGACGGCATACACGGGAGATTGGTGTTGACTCGTCCGGCGGTGGAAGCCGGCGGAGAACGCATCGGGTTTTTACCCGGCGACATGGAACAAAAAGTAAATCCATATTTGCGTCCGTTGCATGAAATTTTATACACACTTTTGGGACGGCGTGAAACCGAACGGCGACTCGCCGGCGGAGAGATTGACATGATTCCCATGTCGTTTATGCGGGGATTGACAATTGACCATGCCGTGTTGGTGTTGGACGAGGCACAAAACACTTCTCCGGGACAACTTAAAATGATGCTGACCCGGCTTGGCGCGAATGGACGGATGATTATCACCGGCGATGAATCACAGAGTGATTTGCAGTCGGGAGACGGACTGTCCGACGCCATACGGCGGTTGAAGGGGATTGCCGGCATTGCGATACATCGTTTTGATGAAACGGATATTGTCCGTCATCCGTTGGTTAAGAATATTTTGCGCGCTTATGACGGCGCGCCGTCTTCGCGCGCATCAAATGGAGCGTCTTCACATGAGTAGTTTGTCGTTATCGGTGCAGTATGCGCCGGGGGATGTGGAGGACGAACCGCCGTCGCGCGCGCGGGTTCGGGCGCTTATTAAGTCAACACTGCCGCAGGGCGGTGAAATTACCGTGCGTTTTGTGGATAAAAAAGAAATGACGGCGATGAGTCAGCGCCGCGGTAAAAAGACCGCATGCGATGTGTTGTCATTTTCCTATCATGCGAAGGGCGAAAGAATTGTCGGCGATATTGCGGTTTGTCCGGCGGCGGCGGTGAAAGCGGCAAAACGGCGCGGCGTTTCGCCGGCGCATTATATGTCGCATTTGGTCGTTCATGGCGCGCTGCATTTGGACGGCATGCATCATGACACCGATGTGGCGGCGGCAAAGATGGAACAACGGGAGCGGGAAACTCTGGCGCGCTTTGGCATCGCCGACCCGTACAGTTTATGAACATCGGAAGTTGGCGGCGGTTTTTGTTGCGCTGGCTGGGCGCGGTGCCCGATGACAAAGAGTCGTTGTTGAAATATTTGCGCGAATTGCGAAGCGGTTATTTGACCTCGCGCGACATGGAATTGCTGGAGGGCGTTTTGTTAATCGGCAAGTGGCAAATTCGTGATTCAATGATTCAAAGAAACGACATTGACAGTTTGTCGGTGCAGGATGATTATCATACCGCCCTTGCCGTTACGCGCGAAAAGGAACACTCACGCTATCCGGTGTTTGAAGACGACGGCGAGCATGTGTGCGGGATTTTAATGGCGAAAGATTTGTTGCGTTATGTCAACAAACCGGATGAGTTTGTCATGCGTAAAGTCATGCGTCCGGCGATTTTTCAGCCGCCCAGTAAAAGTTTGGGCGTATTGCTTGACGAATTTCGCCATCATCGGACGCACATGGTCGTGGTGAGGGATGAATATGGCATGTCGGTCGGCATTATTACGATTGAAGACGTGTTGGAGCGAATTGTCGGCGAAATAGAAGATGAGTTTGACGATGAAGAAGACAAAGCGAAAACCGAAGCGGCGGACGGCAGCACGATTATCAAGGGGACGATGTCGGTTGAAGAGTTTAACGCCACGTTTGGATGTAGTTTGCCGGAAGACGGCTCCGACACCATTGCCGGCTGGTTGGCGGCGGAGATGGGACGTTTGCCCGAAGCCAACACTGTTTTTGAAGAGCCCGATTCCAAAATAACTTTTGAAGTGTTGGAAGCGGACGACCGCCGCATATACACGCTCAAAATCACGGCGGCGGACGATTGATTCGCCGCATTTTGATTGCCGCTGTTGCGGGCGTTTGTGCCGCCGGCGCGTTTCCACCTCTGGAATGGACATTGTTAATGCCGGCGGCGTTGGCGGTGTTGTTTTATTTAATTAGCATTTGTGAAGACGCGCGCCGCGCCGCCGTCATTGGTTTTGTTTTTGGCATGACTTTTTTTGTCTGCGGGTTGTGGTGGATTTTTGGCGCACTTTCAGGTTATATCGGTTTGCCGATATTGGCGGCGGCTCCGGTCATGTTGTTGTTGTGTGTTGCATTGTCGTTTTATCCGGCATTGGCGGCGGCGGTGGGAGGACGTATCGGCGGTGTTGCCGGTGTTTTTGCCGCCGCAGGTGCATGGGCGATTGCTGAATGGTTGCGCGGGATATTGTTTAGCGGTTTTCCATGGTTGGCGGTGGCGTATTCACAACCGCCGCAAAGTCCGATATACGGCTTTTTGCCGGTTTTTGGAGTTACCGGCGCCAATCTAATATTGGTATTGTTGGCGGCGTTGGCGGCGGTTTTCTTTCGCCTGCGTTATAGACATAAAGCGGCGGCATTGTCGGCGGCAGTTGTAATGTTAGGCGCTGGCGGGTTTCTCACCCAGCGAGAATGGACAACGCCCGTGGGCGAGGTGTCGGTTTCATTATTGCAGGGAAATGTGGAGCAGGAGCTTAAATGGCGCGAAGGCGCGGTGGAAACAGCGCTCTCTGACTATTTGCGGATGGCGAAAGAATCATCGGCGCAGTGGATTATTTTACCGGAGACCGCTCTTCCGATGCGGGCGGAGGATTTGCCGGACGGTTATTGGGAATTGCTGCAAGAAACGGCGGGAGACGGCGCGGTGCTTGCCGGTATGTTTGTGGAAGATAACAATGATTGGTTTAACGCCGCCGTAGTCATTGACGACAATGCTGATGATTATCGTAAACGACATCTGACACCGTACGGAGAGTATTTGCCTTTTGCCGATGTGCTGAGTCCGATTTTATTGGCGGCAGACATTCCCTATAACAATTTATTGGCGGGTGAAAAGACGGAGCCGTTACAGCTTCCCGGCGGACGCGCCGCGGTGTCAATTTGTTATGAAGATATTTTTTCGAATGAATGGCGAGAGCAGTTGCCGGAGGCGCAGGTGTTAATTAACATCACCAATGACGGATGGTTTGACGGTTCCGCAATGTTGCGCCAGCATGTTCAAATGTCTCAGGCGCGGGCGGCGGAATTCGGGCGTTTTTTGGCGCGCGCCACCAACACCGGCATGACCGCGCTGATTGACAACAAAGGACGAATTGTTGAACAGTTGCCGCCCGGAGAACAATTGGCGTTGCACGGCGAAATCATTTTGCGCGATGGCGCAACGCCATACGTGCGTTATGGTGAATGGCCGGCACTGTTGTCGGCGGTTTTATTAATTGTCGCGGCGATATTGTTCCGATATTATAGAAAAGAAACATCCGC
>JAWONR010000042.1:0-14515 GCA_033865115.1 Candidatus Persebacter sydneyensis
AGTAATTACCGCAAAATCCCATAAAATAAGGACATGCAACCATTATTGGGTTATGAGGCGCGATTCGCCGCCGGACTTGTATTAACCGCCGCCATTGCGCTGGCATCTTTGGTGCTTGCGTTGTCACTCGGACTTCTCGGCGCTTCCGCGAAACTCTCGCACCGTCGTTGGGCGCGCTGGGCGGCGGGAGTTTATACCACCGCCGTGCGCGGCATTCCGGAGTTGTTGTTTATTTTATTGGTGTATTTTGAGTTCCAAAGAGTGATAAACGCACTCATTCCCACCGAAGAGCCGTTGATTATTTCACCGTTTTGGGCGGGAGTCATTGCCATTGGGTTGTTTTACGGCGCTTATATGACTGAAACTTTTCGCGGCGCGATGTTGGCATTGCCTCGCGGACAGGCGGAAGCCGGACTTTCGGTTGGGATGAAGCGGACGGCTGTTTTTTGGCGAATTGTATTCCCGCAAATGTTGCGTCATGCCTTGCCGGGCATTCGCAACAACTGGCTGGTATTGTTAAAAGCGACGGCATTGGTGTCGGTTATCGGACTTTCGGACGACATGATGGCGGTTGCCGATCAGGCAAAATCCAAAACACATCAGCCGTTTTTGTTTTATGCGGCGGCGGCGATCGGTTATTTGTTGTTGACGGCGTTGTCCGGCGCGGTGTTTGATGCGCTGGAACGAAGAGCGCGGCGGGGCGTTTTGTCATGAGTGAAAACTTCGTTCGCATTATTGAAAAATACGGCGACCTGTATTGGCAGGGGTTGTTGATGACCATAGAATTGACCGCATTGTCTTTGGCGGTGGGGTTTCTTTTGGCGTGGCCGTTGGCGTTGGGATTGTTGTCAAACCGGAGAATGGTGCGTTTGCCTTCACGGGCGCTGGTGTATTACGCAACCGGTACGCCGCTTTTGGTGCAGTTGTTTTTGGTGTATTTCGGACTCGGACAATTTGAAGCCGTGCGTGAAAGTCCGCTGTGGCCGGTTTTGAGAGAAGCTTATTGGTGTGGACTCATTGCTTTTTCGGTGAATACCGCCGCTTATTCGGCGGAAATCTTTGCCGGGGCGATTCGCAACACGGCGCGGGGAGAGATAGAAGCCGCGAAAAGTTGCGGCATGGGCGGCGGACAGATATTGGCGCGGATTGTCGCGCCCTCGGCATTTCGGCGGGCGTTGCCGACTTATGGCAATGAGATGATTTTTCTCATGCATGGGACGTCTCTGGCGAGCATTATCACTCTGCTGGATTTGACGGGAGCGGCGCGGGAGGCGGCGCGCGGGACTTTTGCCTTTAGTGAATCGTATATTTTGGCAATTTTGTTGTATATGGGCATGACCGCGGTGCTGGTGGCGGGGGTAAAATATGGTGAAAAGCAACTTTGTGCGCACTTGCGTACAAATTAGGCGCTTAATGGTGTATAATGACGGTAACGGTCTTTTGACCCAATTTTGAAACTTTCACCTAAGAGGTAAAAACAATGAAAACGACATGGCAAATTATAGGCGGGATATTTTTGGGATGCGCGGCAATGGTGACACTGTCCGCGACGGCAACACACAACGCCGCCACCGGCGGAACTGACCCCGTACCTCCCGCAGAACTGACGCCGGAACAAGCAGAAGCGATGAATGCGCTTCAAGACGTGTTTCCGGATGTGATTTCGCTGCAGTCATTAAGACGGGCGATTACCGGCACCGTCACTCGCGACCGCGCCGGATTAACGCCTAAGCAAATAGAAGCCATGGACACCATGCGTGATGTTTTTCCCGATGTTCGCTCATTGCGTGCGCTGGGACGGGCAATTGAAGGCACGGTTGAACGCGAACAAGCGATTAATCGCGTGACTCCCGCGCAAAGAGAAGCGGTGGAAAATTTGTCGGCTAAATTTAGCACTCCCGATGCGCTGGAATCACTCGGGGCGGCGGTTGATGAAATCACCCGTACGCGCGCAGTGGGCGCGGTGCAAGAAGATGACTCGCTTCCCTCTTTCGGCGCCCCGGCAGGACCGACAGTGGTGGAGTTTGCCGACTATCAATGCGGCTTTTGTAAGCGCATGTTTGCCGTGTTGCTGGATTCCGGTGTTCATGTCCGCGTGGTGGAATATCCCGTTTTGGGCGAAATGTCCAGAACCGCCGCAAAATGGGCGTTGGCCGCGCGCAAACAAGACAGTTATGACGCGTTTCATATCGCACTGATGCAACGGCAGGGACGACTCAGCGAAGAGGGACTCGAAGAAGTCGCCACTTCCCTGAAACTGGATATCCCAAAACTCCGCGCCGACAGCGAAAGCCCGGAAGTTGAAGAAGAACTCCAAAAGAACTTCAACTACGGACGCATGTTGGAAGTCCGCGGAACGCCGTTTATGATTGTCGGTGATATGCCCGTCCCCGGCGCCATCAGTGGCGACCGACTCGCGGAATTACTCCAAGAGCAGAGTGGGGAAGCAGCGCATGATGGGCATGCGGAACCCGAAGAACCAGCGAACTAATCATTCGCGCGCCTAATCGGCGCTTAAGGGTGATTACTCCCGCTCGCTTTTTTCATAACGGGCGGCGCCTAACCAGTCAGGATTAATCTCCACGCCCCAACCCGGGGCGTCGGAGATTGTTGCCATGCCGTTTTCAATCACCGGCATCGGCGCGTATACACCGTATTGCCACGGATAATAAGAATCGTCTTCTATCGAAAACTCCACATAAGGACCGGCGTTGGCAACCGCTCCCATTAAGTGCAGGGTGAAAATAGTGACCAGTGACAAGTTGGCGGCATGCGGCGTGAGCGGCATGTTCGCCTGTTCCGCCATTTTCGCGACCTGTAAAGTGCGAAATATGCCGCCCATGTAACAAACATCCGGCTGCGCCACATTCATCACCCGCTCGTCTATCATATATTGCCATAACGGTAATTGATTGTCCTGCTCGCCGCCGGTAATGTCCATCGGTAATGCGTCCGTGACCTGCTTTGTCCACTGCGGACGCCAGTATGGACAGGGTTCTTCAAAATGACAAATGCCGTAATCCGACAATTGTTTGCCGACTTCTATCGCCCGCGCCGGGGAGTAACAACTGTTGGCGTCCGCCAATAATGTGACTTCATCTCCCAACGCCTGTCTTATGGCGGGAATGATTGCCTCGGTGCGTCCCGGCCATTCGTCTTGGTCGTGTCCGCATTCACGTCCGATGCGAAATTTGAAAGCGTTAAAACCAAACTTGTCACGCAGTTCAATAAAACGAGCCGCTTCGGCTTCCGGTGTGATGTCGCGCCGCATGCTGGAACCATAAACACGAAACGGACGGGGCGTTCCGCCCAATAATTCACAAACGCTCTTTTGTGCGCGCTTGCCGTGTAAATCCCACAAGGCGGTTTCCAAACCGCAAACCGCGCGGCATAAATGTGAACCGGGAAATTTGTGCTCGCGTTCAAAAATACGTTCAACTAATGACTCCACTTGTTCCAACTCGCCGATGTCCGTGTTTAAGGCATGTGGAGCGACTTGTTTATGCAGAACTAAAACGGAAATGTCGGCGTGATAAGTTGAAACTTGTCCCCATCCGTGCGCGCCGCATTCGGTGGTTACGCGCACCAAGCCAACATGCGAAGTGCAAAATGTTTCAATGCGGCGGATTTTCATTCTCGAAAAAAACGCCGCCGGTTAGAACATGATAATGTTGCGTAACGCGCCGCCTTGACGTGATTCGGTGACGGCGTCGTTAATCTCCTGCAACGAATAACAGTTGCCGATGAGCTCGGCGAGCTTCAAACGTCCGTTTTGATACAACGCGGTGAGCTTGGGAATGTCCGCGCGTAAGCGCGCTCCACCCATTTTACTGCCCAAAATGCGCTGGTGATTGTTGGCGATGGTTGTCGTGTTTAACTTCGCCAAATCGCCGTTCGGCGCCATGCCCACCAATATTAATGCGCCCGTTTTTGCCAATAATGGAGCCGACTGCTCCACGGCGCGAGCACTCCCGGCTGCCATTAATACATAATCAAAACCCCGTCCGTCTGTAATTTCACTTATCCGCCGCGGTAAGTCATCATCCGCCAATATCCCATGAGTCGCGCCGAAGTTTTTGGCAATCGCAAGCTTGCTCTCGGCAATGTCTATCGCCGCCACCGGTGATGCGCCGGCGGAGGCGGCGGCTTGTAGGCAATTTAATCCGACTCCGCCACAACCGACAACCGCTACTGAATCTCCCGGTGAGGGGCAGGCAGTGTTGACAACCGCTCCCCAGCCGGTGATGACTCCGCATGATAATAAGCATGCCTGTTCAAACGGTAAATCGTCCGGAATTACCGCAATTTGTGAGTCATGGACGACAACTTGTTCGGCAAAAGCCGCGGTTTTTAGTCCTATTGCGATCGGTTTGCCGTCTGCGTCATGCAAACGCGGTGTGTCGTCAAAAACACCTTCGCATTGTGAGGGAACTCCGCGCGCGCAGGCGGTGCAGTCTCCGCAGGAGCGTAATAAGGTGACAATGACGCGAGACCCAACCGCAATATTCGCGCCTTCGCCTATGGCTTCCACCGTTCCCGCGCCTTCATGACCAAAAACAATCGGAGGTGTCCCGCCCCAGCCGCCGTCCATGTAAATAATGTCGGAATGACAAATCGCACAGGCGGTAAGTTTCACCCGCACATGACGAGGTGATGGCGGCGACAATGACAGTGTTTCAACTGTAAGGGGAGCGCCAAACTCCCGACACACCGCCGCTTTAATGGCGACTTCGCCGCTCATTAAAACGCCGCGCCGGACAAAATATGATGAATCGTAATCTTCATGCCGCCATTGTAGCAATTTTTTGCCGAAGACGGCGCGGGATAATTTGTTAAAATGACATTATGACAACGCAACATGAACGACTAATTATCCTCGGCTCGGGACCGGCGGGATGGACTGCGGCATTGTACGCCGCGCGCGCTAATTTGAATCCGCTGGTTATCGCCGGGATACAACCGGGCGGACAACTCACGACAACAACCGATGTCGATAACTGGCCGGCGGATGCGGACGGCGTTCAAGGACCCGATTTAATGACGCGGTTTGAAAAACACGCCGTCCGGTTTGGCACGCGCACGGCGGCGGATTCCGTGACTGCCGTTGATTTTTCCGCGCGCCCGTTTCAGCTTCGCGGCGGAGAGACGGAATATTCCTGTGATGCATTGATTATTGCCGCCGGCGCTTCGGCGAAATATCTGGGATTGGAATCCGAACAAAAATATCTGGGACGCGGAGTGTCGGCGTGTGCAACTTGTGACGGCTTCTTTTTCCGCAAAAAACCCGTGCTGGTGGTCGGCGGCGGTAATACGGCGGTGGAAGAAGCACTGTATCTTTCCAATATCGCCTCCAAAGTGTCGCTGATTCACCGCCGTGACCAGTTACGCGCCGAGCCGATTATGCAGGATAAGTTGTTTGCGCTCGCCAAAACCGGGAATGTGGAAATTATCTTTTCGCATGTGTTGGGCGAAGTGCTGGGTGATGAACATGGCGTTATCGGCGCGCGGATTCACTCCTCAAACGGCGGCGATGCGCAACAATTGACCGTGGACGGTGTTTTTATCGCCATCGGACACGAACCCAATACTGGCATTTTTGCCGGACAATTGGATATGGATGACGGTTATATCCGCACCGGCAACGGCGGAATGATGACGGCAACCAGTGTGAACGGCGTTTTTGCCGCCGGCGATGTGCAGGATAATATTTATCGACAGGCGGTTACCAGTGCCGGCTCCGGTTGTATGGCGGCATTGGACGCACAGAAATATCTGCAACAATGAGTAAAGAATCTTTTAAAGATGTGATTAAGGAAATCGGAATTGCACCGCCTAACCAAAAATTGCGCAAGACGGCACAACAATCAGCGGCTTTTCTTCCTCCCGATGCCGGTAATGACCAGCCGTTTATTGATAAAGACAAACACGCGCGAAATGGCACTGATTCTCGGCGGTTGACGGAGTTGCTGCGGAGAAAGCCGCAAGATACTCTGGATTTACACGGCATGACCGCGGCGGAGGCGCATGAAGAAGTGGAAAACTTTCTACAAAATCAAATTGCATACGGACACAAGCATGTTGAAATCGTACATGGCAAAGGCGTACACACACACGACGGACGGGCGGTTTTGCGCACCAAAGTCCGTAAGTGGCTTTCGGGTTGTGAGGCGGTTTTGGGATATACGACTCCGTCGGGTAATTCAGGCTCGATGCATGTTTTGTTGCGGAAAAAATAATGACGGCGGTTTTTGGCATCACCGGTTGGTCGGGCAGCGGTAAAACTTCTCTGATAGAGCGAGTCGTGCCATTGTTGACGGCGCGCGGATTAATCATTGGCGCGTTTAAACACGCGCATCATAGTTTTGACATTGATTTGCCGGGAAAAGATTCACACCGTTTTCGAAGCGCCGGCTGTCGCGAAGTGGCGGTGTCGTCTTCGCGCCGCTGGGTTTTGATTCACGAACACGGCGAAGAAGATGAAGAAGCCGCCATGAATGACATGTTGGCGCGGTTTGATTCATCGTGCGATTTAATATTGGTGGAAGGATATAAAAACGCCTCCATTCCCAAAATTGAAGTGTGGCGGCGGGAAGTCGGACAATCGCCCATCGCCATGGAAAATCCACATGTCGTGGCGGTGGCGACCGATGATGAGATTGACGGGCTCCCCGCCCACTGCGCGCGCCTGCCGCTGGACGATGCCGCCGTCATTGCCGAATTTATCACCCAACGGGCGGACTCATGATTATCCGAGTGTTATTTTTTGGCGCGCTGCGCGAGGCATTGGAGACAGAGGCGGAAACCGTGACATTGTCCGCAAACACCGCCACCGTGGGCGATGTGGCGGACATTTTACGGGCGCGGGGAGGTGTCTGGGAGCGGGAATTAGACCGCGGGAAGGCGCTGGCTTTTGCGGTGCGGCAGGACTTCGCCGCCGCTGATTCGCCGGTGCGGGACGGTGATGAAGTGGCAATTTTTCCTCCGGTAACTGGCGGATAGAGTGAAAATAGTGTATAATAATGGTCGGTGCGGCGAAATTGACTCGCCGTGAAGTTTTAAAAAAGGAGTACCAAAAAACAACATGCCTTTTGTTTCTATGTCTGAAAATGAACATTTTGAAGGCGCCATGCGGCGCTTCAAAAGACAGGTGGAGCGCGCCGGGATTCTCACCGAAATGCGCGCGCGTATGGCGTACGAAAAACCCACTACTCGCCGTAAACGGTTAAAAATCGCCGCCGTTAAGAAATTGCAGCGCCGACTGCGTATGCGCAGTTTGCCCGTCCGCAAGTATTAATCTTCCGTGTCCCCCGCCGATTCGCTACAACGCGAAATTCAAACCGCCATGCGCGCCGGCGAGCGGTTACGGCTGGACACTTTACGGATGTTGTATGCGGCGGTTAAACAAAAACAAATAGACGGCGGTGAGACTCTTGACGACGCCGCATTTGTCGCAATTGTTCGCAACTTAATTAAACAAAGACGAGATTCGGCGGAACAGTTTCGCCAAGGCGGGCGCGAAGAGCTGGCAACTCGCGAAGAAGAGGAAATCGGCATTTTGGAGCCGTTTTTGCCGCCGGCGCCCGATGCCGGAGAAATCACCGCCGCCGTTGAGCTTGCCATTTCCGAGTCCGGCGCGTCTTCGCCGCGGGACATGGGCAAAGTGATGGCGCATATTAAATCCGCGATGCCCGGCGCCGACATGGGCGAAATCAGCAAACTCGTCCGGCAAAAACTTTCATGAATGCCGGCGCCGTTATAATGCGCGGCATGCGAGTTTTACGGCGAATGACGGTGTGTGCGGCGGCGATTGCCGTTGCCGCGAGCGCGCCGGGATTGGAACTTGACCTCACCAGTGGTAATTGGCGTCCCGCGAGTGTTTTTGTGGAATATTTTGAAGGCGAATCGTTGCAGGATGGACGGATATCTTCGGTGGTGGGGAATGACTTACGCAACAGCGGTTATTTTCGTCCGCGTTATCGTGTGGGGAGTTCGCACGGCGAAGTCTCATCCGCCCACTATGCCGAGGTGCGTGACCGCGGGGGGGAATATTTACTGACCGGGCGGGTGCATCAGGAAGTCAGTGGCGGAAGCCGCCTGTTTTTTGAGTTACATGACGCTCTGACGGAAACCAGTTTGGGCAGTTTTAGCATCAATTTTACCGAGACCTCAAAGCGGACGGCGGCGCACAAGGTGAGTAACTGGGTTTTTGAGAGTATTGCGCGGTTGCCCGGCGTTTTTCACACCAAAGTCGCTTATATCGTACGGGAGGAAAACGGCACCAATCTTTTGCGGGTGGCGGATTATGACGGGCACAATGCCCATACCGTGCTGACCAGTCCGTCTCCGCTGATTTCTCCGTCATGGTCGCCGAACGGCAATGAGTTAGTGTATGTTTCTTTTGAGACACGGCAGCCGGTCATCTATCATCAGTCTCTTTTGACCGGTGAGCGGACGGTTATTGCGAATTTTCCCGGCACCAACAGCGCGCCGGCGATGTCTCCGAACGGGCGCGAAGTCGCCATGGCGCTGACTCGCGGCGGTGATGAGCAGAAAGTTTATGTTAAAGGCGAAGGCGGAGAATTACGGAAAATTAGCCATTTGGGCGGGATTGCGACCGAGCCGACATGGGCGCCGGACGGGGAGCGGATGGCTTTTGTGTCCGATGCCAGCGGCGCGCCGCAGATTTATGAGCAATATGTGGCGGGCGGGGCGGCTCGGCGCGTGACTTTTGGGAGTAAATATTGCGTTTCGCCCTCATATAGCCGGGATGGAGAGCAAATTTTGCATATTTGCCGGGATGACGCCGGACGTAGTAATATTGCGATAATTGACCTGAAATCGGGCGAGAGTGCGGGTTTGACGGACATTCGGGAGGCGGATTCACCGAGTTTTTCGGCAAATGGGGCGATGGTGATTTTTAAGAACGAAAATATATCCAATGCTTTGCAAATTGTCGCCGTTAATGGTATAATTATCTCGCAGTGGGAGGTACGAGAATCGGGGGAGGTTATTAATCCGGTTTGGGGACCTGCATTTTCGGACTGGTTCTAGCCGGTTGGCATAGGCTGGTAAGTATTTATTGGAAAGGGCAAAAAAAAATGAAATACCAAGCTTTGATAACAGTGGGGTTGGCGGCTTTTGCAGTCGTAGCTTCTGGTTGCGCCTCTAAGGCAAACTTGTCCGGCGATATTGCGGATGACACATCGGTGCCGGTTGCTGCACCGGAAGTTATCGCACCGCCGACAGTTCCGGTGGAGGATGTACAAGTTGGAGAATTGCGTACGGGTATTTTGGGCAATCGCTTGATTTATTTCGGCTACGACCAATCGGTGGTGCTGAGTGAAGACTTGTCCTTGATAGAGGCGCATTCGGACTATCTCAACCGCAATTCATCCAGTCGCGTGATTTTGGAGGGACATGCGGATGATCGCGGGAGCAATGAGTATAACTTGGCACTCGGTCAGCGTCGCGCCGCCGCGGTGCGCGACATTATGCTAGCCAACGGCGTCCGTCGTGACCAAATTGAAACATTGAGTTTCGGCGAAGAGAGTCCGCGCGCATACGGCGAGAATGAATCGGCGTGGGCGCAAAACCGCCGTGTGGAAATTCGCTACCACCACGAGTAATCTTTTTCGGCGCCATCGGCGGCATGCTGTCCGCGCGCTTTTAACGGCGTGTTTGGCGGTGATGCCGGCGCATGCGCAGTTGTTTGTTGACGAGGTCTCGCGCGCCGAAACCGTCAAAAACACCAAGAAGATTGAGGATATGGCGCGCATTGTCAGTAATATGCGTGAACAGCTTGGCAATGTTTCACGTCGTCAACAGGCGTTGGACCAACAGTTGCGTGAACTGGCGGGACAAGTTGAAGAAGCCGTCGCCGCCGCCGCCAAACATTCCGCCGGTGCGCAGCAGGCGGAAACATTGAACGCCGAAATTTTGCGCGCCGCCGAAGAGCGGAATCAAATTACCGAAAATATGGCGGCGATACAACTCAGTCTGTCGGTGCGCATTGAAGAACTTGCGCGGATTGTGCCGGTGCCGGACGAAGACGGCACTTACGCCGAAGGCGTTTCATATTTTCAGAGCGGGAATTATGACGCGGCGGAAAGAAATTTTGACTTGTTGATTAAACATCATCCCAATGGTCGTTTTTATGCGAGCGGTTATTATTGGCTGAGTCAGATTTATCTGTTGCGCGGTGAATACGAGAGCGCAACGGAAGCATCACGGTTTATCATCGGTTTGTACGGCGATAATGACAAAAAGCCGGATGCCATGTTGACTTTGGCTCAGGCGCTGGCGGAGACCGGCCAGCCGGAAGAGAGCAGAGAGACATTGGAAAATTTGATTGCCGCCCATCCCACGACTTTCGCCGCCGACAAGGCGCGGCAACTATTGGCGCAATAAACAGTGGCGGCGCGCCCGGTGTTTCGCATTATCGGCGGTCGGTGGCGCGGACGCAAGATTCGGTTTATCCCGTCCGTACGCGCCAGCGGTTCACGTGTTCGCGAGTCATTGTTTAACTGTCTCGGGCGGATGGAGGGACGCAACTGTTTGGATTTGTTCGCCGGCGCCGGCGCGCTGGCATTGGAAGCCGCTTCCCGAGGGGCGCATTCAGTTGTTTGTGTGGAACGATATCGCCCGGCGGCGCGGGCATTGCGTCAGGCGGCGGACATGTTAAATGCGGAATCCGTGGCGGTTCATGCGCGCGCGGCGGCTTCTTTTTTAGAGTCGGAGCGCGGTTGTTTTGATGTTATTTTTATGGACCCGCCGTTTTCGGACTATGCCGATGACGCGGCTTGGGGACGGTTATTAAACATGTCGGCGGCGCATTTGGCGCCGGGCGGCGTTGTTTATTGTGAGAGCGACCGTCATTTTGTTCCGCCCGCCGGCTGGCGGAGTGAGCGCCAAAAGAGTGCCGGTTCGGTGTTTTGGCAGTTGTTACGGCGGTGATTCGGGCGGTTTTCCCGGGTACTTTTGACCCGATTACTTTGGGACACGAAGCGTTGGTGATGCGCGCTTCGGGATTGTTTGACGAAGTGGTGGTGGCGGTTGCGGCGGGTGTTCACAAGCGCGCGGTCTTTACTTTGGAAGAGCGGGTTGAAATGGCAAGGATGTCTTTTTCAGCGGACAATATTCGAGCGGAGCCGTTTTCGGGTTTGCTTGCCGATTTTATGCGCGCGCAACAAAGCCGGATAATTTTGCGCGGTTTGCGCGCGGTGTCCGATTTTGAGTTTGAATCACAACTCGCGCACATTAACAAAACACTGGATGATGATTTGGAGACATTGTTTTTGCCGCCGAGTAATGAATACATACATTTGTCGTCCACGACTGTTCGCGAAGTCGCATTGTTGGGCGGGGATGTGACAAAGTTTGTATCATCGCATGTCGCCGGCGCGTTGTTGCGAAAGGTCAAGCCATGTCCTTAAAGATAACGGACGAATGCATTAATTGCGACGTATGCGAGCCGGCGTGTCCGAATCAGGCGATTTATATGGGCGAGGAGATATACGAAATTAATCCCGAGCGATGCACCGAGTGCGTGGGTCATCATGACGAGCCGCAGTGTGCGTTGTTGTGTCCGGTGTCCTGCATTCCGAAGGGCGAGCCGGAGACGAACGAGCAGTTGTTGGACAAATACCGCCGTTTACAAGCGGAGAACGATTAACAAACGGCGTTTTTGGTTTTTGTTGTAAAATGTCGGTTTTTTCGGCGGAGTAGCTCAGTCGGTTAGAGCAGCGGAATCATAATCCGCGTGTCGGGGGTTCGAGTCCCTCCTCCGCTAATGTTTGCGGAGCGCATTATGAATATTCAGATAATAAGTTGCGGCGGCACGATAGACAAGGTTTATTTTGACGCCAAAAGTTCATATCAAGTCGGCGAGCCGGCGGCGATTTCAATTTTATCGCGCGCCGGAGTTAATTTACCGCCGCCGGTGTCGGTGTGTAAAAAAGACAGTTTGGAGATGGACGAGCGCGACCGTGATGCGGTTTCCGCAGCGATTTCAGCGTCTGATTTTGAGCGTTTTTTGATATGTCATGGCACCGACACCATGTCGGAGACCGCCCGTCATGTCGCCGCGGTGTGTGAGAAAAAGACGGCGGTTTTTGTCGGTTCATTTTTACCGGCGGTGTTTAGAGAGACCGATGCGGATTTCAACATCGGATTTGCACTTTCGGCGGCGCGGTTGTTGCCTTTCGGCGCGTATATTGCGATGAACGGCGAAGTCTTTAAAGCGGAGGAAGTTCGCAAAAACCGGGAAGCCGGTCGTTTTGAGCGGGGCGGAGATTCATGACAGTTGCGACCTATTGGGAGACGCCGTATTGTCGAGAGTTGTCGGCGGAAGTTGTCGCCCTGCGCGAGTCGGAAGACGGCGCGCCGATGTTTGCATGTTCGCAGACGGTGTTTTATCCACGCGGAGGAGGGCAGCCGGGCGACATTGGCGAGTGGCGGACAAAAGACGGCGGTGCGCCGATTGCCGACACTATAAAGATGGAAGACGGCATGATTTGGCATGTTGCCTCATCCGGCGCGCCGGAAAAAGGCGCGGAGGTCAATTTGATTTTGGATTGGACTCGTCGTCATCAGATGATGCGCACTCACACGGCGATGCATTTGTTGTATGCGGCGGTGTCGCTGCCGGTGACCGGCAGCAGCATGCGGGAGTTGCGAGGGCGTTTGGATTTTGATTGTCCGACACCGCCGGTGCGGGAGGAAGTTGAATCAACAATAAACGGTTGGATTGCCGCGGACACTGAAGTCAAAACGGAATGGGCGGATTCGGCGGCGTTGTCGGAAAATCCACAATGGGCTCGTGCGATGTTTGCGCCGCCGCCGGATGACGCACAAAGAGTTCGCATTGTGAATATTGTCGGCATTGACATTCAGGCATGCGGCGGGACTCATGTCAAATCATTGGGCGAGATTGGTTTGTTAAAGATTGTCAAAATGGAAAAGAAAGGTCGAATAAACCGTCGGATGGTATTTGCCCTGTCGGAGGGATGATTGGTCGCGGAGCGGTATATGGGATGGTATTAATGACTGTTGCCATGCAGATTGTTCCATTTTCGGACGGATTGGCGAAGATATTGACGGGAGAACATGGATTGTCGCCGTCCCAGACGGCTTGGGGACGTATTTTTTTTGCGGCGTTGTTTTTGGCGCCGGTGGCGAGAGTCCATACACGGTTTCGGCGCGGCGGAAAGTCATTTTTACGGTTGATGCGTCCGTATTGGCTTCGCGGAGCGTGTTGGGCGGGCGCGACATTGTGTTTTTTTGCGGCGTTGAAGAGCAACCCGCTGCCGCAGGCGTTGTCATTGTTGTTTGTTTCGCCGTTGTTTGTTGCAATAGCCGCGCCGTTTTTTTTACGGGAGAAGTTTTTGGTTTCACGATTGGGATTGTTGTTGGCGGGTTTTGCGGGGGTGTTAATAGTTTTACGTCCGGCGTCGGATGATTTTTCGCCGTCATTGTTGTGGGCGTTGGGAGCGGGGTTGTGTTATGGCGGATATTTAATGGCGACACGCCGCGGCGGAGAGTTGGGAGCGGGAGCGGGGACGTTCATGATGATGTTGGCGGCTTGTATTTTGGTTTTACCGTTTGCGGCGGCGGAGTGGCGAACGCCGTCATTATTGGAGTGGAGTTTAATGGGTTTGATGGGCGGATTGTCGGCGGCGGGACATTTTTTAATCACAAAGTCGTGTGAGCATGCCGAGGCGTCCCAGGTTGCGCCTTTTAATTACACGGAGATGGCGGGGGCGTTGGCGGTGAGTTATTTGTTTTTTGGAGAGTTGCCTTTGCCGTTGGATTATGCGGGTATTGCATTGATAATGTCGGCGGGTGTCGGCGTTGCGGTGATAGACGGGAGACAAAGATGAAAAAGTTAATAGCATCAATATTGTTTTTTGGTTCGGCGTGTGGCGAGCCGTTGTTGGAGGGCGGAGACTTGTCGTCCTGGGAGTATCGGAGTTTTGACGACATTGCCGAGACGGGATACGAAGTACGGGAAGACGAAGAGTTGGGCGGGACGGCGGTTTTTGCGGACAGTCAAAGCGGCGCGTCCGGATACACTCGCGAGATTAGCGTGACGCCTCAAGAGACGCCGTGGCTGCATTTTCAATGGCGGATAGACGAAGCGGGCGGCGGTTTTGACGAGCGGACGAAGTCGGGAGATGATTTTGCCTTTCGGATATATTTTGCGGCGCGTGACGGTTTGCGTTATAAGAGTTTGTCGTTGGTGAGGGCTCAGGCGGAGCGGGGCGAGAGTTGGAAGAGTCCTTATGCGAGATGGTTTAATGACCTGCGGACCTACACGGTGATTGGCGGAGACGAGGCGACGGGAGAGTGGCGGGTGTCGAGTGTTAATTTGTCGGAGGTGTGGCGGGAATTGTTTAAAGAAGAGGCGCCGTTGTTGGAGTTGGTGGGTTTTATGACGGACGGTGATTCTTCTTCTTCGCGGATGAAGGCGCGTTATGGAGACATTGTTTTGACGGATTCGTCTTTGCCGCCGTTTTGA